>NZ_JBNFOF010000424.1:0-459 GCF_057364645.1 Janibacter sp. CFPM2_SD2 | reverse complement strand
GCTCGGGGCAGGCGGAGGCCAAGCGGGGCCGCCCCGTCGAGGCGCTGCTGTCCGCCTATCGCGTCGGCGCGAGCGCCGCGTGGCGCGAGCTGTCGGTCGAGGCCATCGCGGCCGGGGTCGACGCCGCGACCCTGGGGCGCTTCGCCGAGCTGGTCTTCACCTACATCGACGAGCTGTCGGCCGCCTCGGTCGCCGGGCACAACCAGCAGACGAGCAGCGCGAGCGCAGCGCCTCGTCCAGCTCGACCGCCTGACCCGCGGGCTGCTCACGGGCCTGCCGGAGGCGGCACTCGAGGACGCGGTCGCCGCGGCCGGCTGGGTGCCGCCGCGCACCCTGACCGCCGTGCTCGTCGAGCGCGATCGGGTGCTCACCACCGCGGGCGTGCTCGACCCGCGCACCCTGACCTCGCCGAGGACTGCCGGGTGCCGACGCCACGCCGTCCTGCTCGTCCCGACCAGC
>NZ_JBNFOF010000423.1:0-477 GCF_057364645.1 Janibacter sp. CFPM2_SD2 | reverse complement strand
CTGGCGTGGGCGGGCGCCCGCGAGGTCTCTCGCAGCGACCTCGACGCCCTCTTCGTCACCCCGGCCGACGCCCGACGACGCACGTCGACGACGCCCGCAGCGGTGTCGGCCGCGACCCCGTCGTCGACGCCCGCTCGCTCGAGGTCGAGCGCAAGGGCGGCTGGCTGACCCACCCCCTCCCGTGGCTCGTGCTCCTCGCCGGCGGCCTGTCGATGTGGTCGGCACGGCACATCACCGGCGAGCTGCGCCACCGCACCGACTTCGGCCTCGTCGGCGGCGAGCTCCTCGGCGGGCGCGCGACGGCGGGCCAGCTGTGGGACAGCTGGTGGATGGCCTGGCACGGCCAGGGCTGGGGCTCCGGCACGGAGCAGAGCCCCGCGCTCGTCGTGCTCTCGCTGCTCTCGCGCCTCGTGTCGTGGATCCCCGGTCTCGGGGGCCAGCCACTCGCCGGCCGGCGTCGTGCTGGCCCTCCTCGTC
>NZ_JBNFOF010000422.1:0-491 GCF_057364645.1 Janibacter sp. CFPM2_SD2 | reverse complement strand
GGCGGTCGCCGCCCGGACGAAGCGCACCGCCCCGTAGAGCCCGTCGCGGTCGGTGAGGGCGAGCGCCGGCTGCCCAGGAGCTCCGCGGCCCGGGCCACGAGGATCCTCCGGTAGTCGTCGTGCCATGACGAAGGGAGAAGCCCGACGCCACGTGCAGGTGGGCGAAGCTCACCCGGCCTCCCCCCTTCGCATGTCCTCGAGGTCGTGCGACGGGGGGATGGCGACGAGGTCGGCGGTGACCCGGACCGGGGGCAGCCCGAGGGTGCCCGCCGCGATCCGCACGAAGTCCTCGCCCTGGCGCAGCAGGTCGTCGACCTCGCGCACGCTCATCGGCCCGGCCGCCCCGACACCGGGGCGGGCGCCGCCCTCGGCAGGACGGTCGCGAAGAAGTCGGCCCACTCGGTCAGCTCGGGCGCGACCGCGGCAGCAGGCGCCACAACGTCGACCGGGCCACGGGTTGCCCCGCCGGCGCCGTGCCCGGGCGGTCCGCG
>NZ_JBNFOF010000421.1:0-497 GCF_057364645.1 Janibacter sp. CFPM2_SD2 | reverse complement strand
CCGCGAGGACTGCGCCCGCCTGCTCCACGACAGCCCCGAGAGCCGCGGCGACCGTGAGCCGGCACGCCTGCTGTGGGCCACCCGCGACGGTCGCGACGTCGGCGCCGCGTACTTCCACCGCACGGCGAAGTGGTCCGACGGGCGACCCGAGGGCGAGGTGGGCGTCTTCTTCCTCGTCTCGACCGACGTCGGCGCCCGGCTCGCGCTCGCCGAGCGGCTTGTCGACCTCGACCTCATGGGCAGCACGGAGTACTGGGTCACCCTCGACGACCCGCTCGTGCAGTGGCTGCCCTCGCCACGCGCCCTCGGCGGAAGCGGGCCGAGCGACAACCTCTGGCTGCGCATCGTCGACCTGCCGACCGCCGTCACCGAGCGCGGCCACGCCGCCGACCTCGACGTCGTCGTCGAGATCGGCGACGCGATCCTGCCCGAGCAGGCCGGCCGCTGGCGCTGGACCGCCGCACGGGACGGTGTCGGCGCCCTCGCGCACCGAGCGC
>NZ_JBNFOF010000420.1:0-525 GCF_057364645.1 Janibacter sp. CFPM2_SD2 | reverse complement strand
CGACGCCGAGGGCCTGCCAGAGCGCCCAGAGCACCGACTCGGCGGAGACCCCCGGGGCGCCACCCCCGTCTCGCTCGTGACGGCGGCCGCCCGGCCCGCGGCGAGGGCCACGGCGAGCCGGTGCAGCGGGGCGACGTCCTCGCCGAGGTGGGCCAGCCGCTCGGGGGTCGAGGACGAGCTCGCCGAGCAGCTCGCCGCTCGTGCGCGTGCCACCGGCGAGCAGCTCCTCGTGGCGCAGCACCCGGCGCAGCCGGCGCACGGCGACGGTGTCGGCGGCGATGACGGCGTCGACGAGGTCGAGCAGCGCCGACTCGAGCGCCTCGAACCCGTCCGCGGGCGAGGTCGACCGCGGACGCGAGCAGCTGGAGCAGCGGCCGTGCCGCCGGCTCGTCGCGCACCGGCACCCGGTGGGCATCGCCCTGCACGGGCACGCCGCGAGCAACGAGGACCCGGCGCAGCGTCGCCTGCCGCGAGGAGCCGCGCACGACGACGGCGAGCCGGTGCCACGGCCACCCCGTGGAGCAG
>NZ_JBNFOF010000419.1:0-525 GCF_057364645.1 Janibacter sp. CFPM2_SD2 | reverse complement strand
GCCCAGCCCCGCGCCCTCCGGCCCGGCGCGCGAGGACGCGACGACCACCCGCCGCTCCGGCGTCCTCGCCGTCGTCGACGGCCTCTCCCGCCTCGGTGACGACTCCTCCCTTCGTCTCGTGGCCGATGCGCTCAAGCCGATGGCGAAGGGGGACACCCGCCTCGTCCGCCGCCCCGGCAAGTCCTCGCTCGTCACCCTCCCCCCGGCGCTCACCGACCGGACCGGTGACGACGTCGCCGTCGGGGACGCCCGGGTCCTGCTCGACCTCTCGGCGACCTCGCCCGCCGCGGCCTGGACGACGCTCGACGCGGCGATGGCGCAGACGCCCGTCATCGGCACCACCGAGCACGCCGACCTGCCCGCCGAGATCGAGGCCCTCGTGCCCCGCGTCGAGGACGGCAAGTCGCTGCGCAGCGAGCTCGTGGCCCGGGTCAACCAGGAGGAGCTCGTCGCCCGCGAGGGGCTGCGCCTGCAGCGCGCCGTCCTCGCCGGCCACACCGGCGCCCACCGGGCCCGCGCGATCGC
>NZ_JBNFOF010000418.1:0-527 GCF_057364645.1 Janibacter sp. CFPM2_SD2 | reverse complement strand
CGGCCGGCTCGCCGGCGGATCGTGACCGCGTCGCCGACCGCTGGCCCGGCTCGGGTCGAGCCCGACGACGGCCGCCCTCGGGCACGTGCTCGCCGACCGGCCGGAGCAGGCCCGCTCCCTGCTCGAGCGGGCCCGTCCCTCGCGCCTGCGCGACGAGCTCGAGCTCATCGTCTCGGGCACGACCACGGGCGAAGGGAGGCTGCGCTCGCGCGCCCTGTGGTCCGACGGCGAGATCTCGGGGGCGATCGACGCGCTCTCGTCGAGCGACCGCGGTGGCGACCGGCGGCAGGCCGAGCGGCTGCGGTCCGAGCGTCGGCTCCTCACTCCGGGGCACCGGCTCGCCGTGCCCCCGATGCCGGGCCGGCGTGAGCGCGCTCGCCGCCGCAGCGTCACCCACCTGCTCACCAACTCGCTCCCGCACACCGGGTCCGGCTACGCCCTGCGCAGCCACGCGATCCTCCAGGCGCAGACGGCGGCCGGCATCCGGGCGCGGGCCATCACCCCGGCCCGGCTACCCCGTGACCGTC
>NZ_JBNFOF010000417.1:0-531 GCF_057364645.1 Janibacter sp. CFPM2_SD2 | reverse complement strand
GCCGAGCAGGTCGTCGACACGACCGGGCACGACGAGGCCCCACGGGGTTGCCGGCGAGGTTGTCGCGCAGGTGGTCGGTGGCCCGGCGGTCGGACTCGACGGCGACGAGCTGACCGTCGGGGCCCACGGCCTCGGCGAGCGGGACGGAGAAGAGGCCGACGCCGCTGTAGAGGTCGAGCACCCGCTCCCCCGGCCGGACGTCCGCGGCGGCCAGCACGGCCTCGACGAAGGCGCGCGGGGCATCCCGGTGCACCTGCCAGAAGCCGCGGGCGTCGACGTGCATGGCCCGCTCCCCTGCTGCGGTCGCGACTGTCTCGGTGACGGTGATCGGCGGGGTCGGCGCGTCGTGCGGGACCTCGACGACGACGGTGTCGCTCTCCCCCGACGGGACGACGACGTCGAGCGCGCTGATCCCGTCGAGCGAGCCGGGCGCGCTCTCGGTCTCGGCGAGCGCGTCGTCGTCGACCTCGTCGACGGCCGCGACCCCGATCGGGCAGCCGGTCACCGGCACGACGTCGTGGCTGCGGTGCC
>NZ_JBNFOF010000416.1:0-542 GCF_057364645.1 Janibacter sp. CFPM2_SD2 | reverse complement strand
CGGGGACGCGCGGGTGAGCAGCCGGGCAGCGGCGAGGCCGGCGCCGGCGGTGGCGAGGGCCCTGGTGGTCACGACGCCTGCGGCTGTGCTGCTCACGGTGCCTGCGGCACGGGGGCATCAGCACCGGCACCGAGCCCGTAGTGGCCGGAGCGGCCGTCGAGTCGCTCGTCGAGGGCCAGGACGATCGCGGCGCGGCCCATCGGGATCTCGGGGTCGTCGACCGTGGAGAGCCCCTTCGCGAGGCTGCCCGGGGTGCGGGCGACCGTCACCGGCGAGGCATCGGCGGACCCCTGCTCCGCCTCCTGCGCGGCGAGCACGGCCCCCTCGGCGTGGGTGTCGACGACGTGGCTCAGGGCGACCCAGGTCGCGGCGGTGCGCTCGGCACCCCGGTCGACGGAGTCGGTGGCGGTGGCCGACGTCGCAGCGACGGGACCCCCGACGATGACGACGACATCAGCGGCGGCGGGCGCATCGCGCGGCCCGTCGACGAGCCCGGCGTCGCGCAGGCGCGTCCAGGCGGAGCCGCGCGGGGTCCGGTCGAC
>NZ_JBNFOF010000415.1:0-544 GCF_057364645.1 Janibacter sp. CFPM2_SD2 | reverse complement strand
CGAGGCCGAGCTGACCCAGCGCCTCGCCGCCGCCCGCGAGGCGGTGCGCTCGGTGCGGCTCGACGAGCGCACGCTGCGCACCATCGCGCGGGTGTGCGCCGGCTTCGACGTCGACGGCATGCGCGCCGACATCGTCACCGCGCGGACCGCCGCGGCGCACGCCGCCTGGCAGGGCCGCACGCAGGTGACCCGCGAGGACATCCGGGCCGCTGCGCTGCTCTCCCTGCCGCACCGGCGCCGTCGTGCTCCCTTCGACGCTCCGGGGCTCGACGAGGACCTGCTCGACCGGCTGCTCGACGAGGAGCCCGAGGACGACCCGCCGGGTGGCGGCGAGGAGGAGCCCGACGGCGGCGACCAGCCCGACGAGGGCCCGGGCGAGGCGCCCGACGCCGACCCCTCCGCCGCCCCCGACGCTCGACGACGTCCGGCGACCAGCCCCCGTCCGGGCCACAGTCCGTCCGCCGAGCCGACCCCCCGGACCTCCCCGGACGAGTCCGCGGAGGCCCCCGAGTCACCCCCTTCGCCCCCTGCGGGTGCCACGCCG
>NZ_JBNFOF010000414.1:0-548 GCF_057364645.1 Janibacter sp. CFPM2_SD2 | reverse complement strand
GCCGGGGTCGCCGACGGTCGCGGACGCGAGGACGAAGACCCGGGTCGGCGCCGTAGCGCCGGGCGACGCGCCGCAGCCGCCGCAGCAGCAGCGCGACGTGCGAGCCGAAGACGCCGCGGTACACGTGGCACTCGTCGATGACGACGTAGCGCAGCCGCCGCAGCACGTGCGCCCAGTGCTCGTGCCCCGGCAGCAGGGAGTGGTGGACGAGGTCGGGGTTGGTGAGGATGACGTCGGCGTGGTCACGGATCCAGCGCCGCTCGTCGGTGGGGGTGTCGCCGTCGTAGGTCGCGGCGCGCACGCCCGGCACGGCCCACGACTGGATCCGGGCGAGCTGGTCGGCGGCCAGCGCTTTGGTGGGGGAGAGGTAGAGGGCGGTGGCCCCGCGGCCGTTGGCGGCGGCCCTCCCTTCGAGCACCGCCGTGAGCGAAGGGAGGAGGTAGCCCAGTGACTTGCCCGAGGCCGTGCCGGTGGCCAGCACGACGTGCCTCCCGTCGGCGCGCGGCCTGGGGCCGCGCGCGCCTGGTGGGGACCACAGCCGGTCGATG
>NZ_JBNFOF010000413.1:0-558 GCF_057364645.1 Janibacter sp. CFPM2_SD2 | reverse complement strand
CAGCGGACTGCCCGGGGCGCCTCGGCGAGGGTGTGCCCCCGGCGAGCACGGCGGCGTCGACCGCCGCCTGGTCGTCGGGCAGGAAGGTGATGTCCTCCAGCCCCGCGAAGCGCTCCATCGACTCGGCGACCCGGCGCCGCGGGTCGGGCCAACGGATCCGGCGCGCAGCCGGTTGACCACCGGGCGCGGTGTCGGCGAGGCCACCTGACCGACGGCCTGCACGGCCCGCACCATGCGCTGCAGGCCGACCGGGTCGGCGGCACCGACGAGCAGCAGCTCGTCGGCCTCCGCGAGCGCGGTCAGCGTCGTCGCGTTGCGACGTGGCGCGGTGGTGTCGTAGCTGAGCTCCTCGTCGTCCTCGATGCCGAAGCCGCAGTCGAGCACGACGAAGGGCGCCAGCGACCGGCACAGCTCGATGATCTGCTCGACCGCCGCGGCCCGCAGCTCGGGCCAGCGGCTCGGGGTCGGGATGCCGGTGAGAACGCGAAAACCGTGGCGAGACCTCGACCGCGAGCCCGGGGCCCAGGGCGGGCAGATCGAGCGTGCCGAGCTCCGAGG
>NZ_JBNFOF010000412.1:0-560 GCF_057364645.1 Janibacter sp. CFPM2_SD2 | reverse complement strand
GCCGCCCGGCGAGTGGCCCGGGCGGCGAACCGCAGGATCAGCGGAACAGCTCGCCGAAGTTGAGGAACTGACCGGAGCGCTGCAGGGGCCGGTTGCCGAAGGTGCCCGTGGCCCAGTTGGTCCGCTCGTCGGAGTACATGCGGATGTCGACGTCGAGCGAGCGGGTCACCGACGAGGAGGTGCTCACCGCGGTGACCGGCCCGCGCAGCGTGGCGGAGTTGCCCGTGGTGCTGAGCCGGCCCATGCGCACGACCGCGCCGCCGATGACGGCATTCTTCAGCTTGAAGGTCGACCGGTGGGTGCAGCGCGAGGATGCCCACCGGAAGGTGATGTTCGCCCCCGCGGGGCAGTAGAAGGAGCGGAGCACGGTGTACTTCGTCTGGAGGTTGCCGTCGACACTCGAGAACCTCAGCTGGTGGCGGTTGCCGGCGAAGCCGGAGAGCTTGCCGACGGCGACGTCGTAGAGCTCGATGGCGTCGACGGTCTCGCTGGCCGAAGCCGGCGCGGCCGATGCCGGCGCGGCCGATGCCGGCGCGGCGATGCCGGCGCGGCCTGGGATC
>NZ_JBNFOF010000411.1:0-568 GCF_057364645.1 Janibacter sp. CFPM2_SD2 | reverse complement strand
GCCGCACTCGCCTGGGGTGACGACCGCGCCTGCCGCACTCGCCGTGGGGCGAAAGGGGCGGATCGGCGCGCTCCTCGCCCCTCGTGCTGCTGCCGCGGATCGCGGCCGGTCTCGTGCGGCCGGCCGACGCACGACCACCTACAGCGACACCGTGCGCACCGCCCTGTGGGGCACCCTGCTCGCGACCGTCGTCCCGGTCGTGGGAGTGGTGCTCGCCGCCGTCGGTCTCGTCCTGCTCGTCGGCGGTGACTCGCGTCGCCGGGCCCGCGGGATCACGCTCGCCGTCGTGCCGCTCGCCCTCGCCGGGCCGTGGCTGCTCGCCCTGCAGGAGCAGCCGCTCCGGCTGCTCACCGGGTGGGGCATGACCGACGTGCAGCTGAGCACCTCCGCGACCGACCTGGCCCTCGGCCAGCTGCCCGGTGGCGCCCCGACCACGTGGTCAGGACCGCGGCCGTCCTCGCGATCGGCCTGACTCGCCCTGCTCGTGCCCGGTCGTCGTGCCGGGTCGTGGCTCGCGGGTCTCGTCGGCCTGCTCGGCCTCGGCTGGGCCCTCGGAGCGCCCCACCTC
>NZ_JBNFOF010000410.1:0-571 GCF_057364645.1 Janibacter sp. CFPM2_SD2 | reverse complement strand
CGGCTCGCTCCGAACGGAGGTGGGACGATCGGTCTGCCCATCTGTGTCGGATCTCCGGCCGCGGCGGCCGCCGCGTCATCCACAGGCTCAGCGGCGGGCGAGCGCCACGAGGTCGCGCACCGACTGCTCGGTGTCGGGCGGCAGCGCGTCGACCGGCCACCACGCGACGTCGAGCGACTCCGGCGAGACGACCGGCTCGGCGCCGGGGTCGGCGACGGCGATCCACCGCAGGTCGAGGTGCTCGGTGCACCTCGTGAAGCCCGACCCCAGCGCGTGCCGGTCGAGCTGCGCCGGACCGGGGAGGAGGTGGAGGCTGCCGGCGGGCAGACCCGACTCCTCGACGGCCTCGCGCAGCGCGGCGGCGGCGACGCTCGGGTCGTCGGCCTCGATGTGCCCGCCGAACTGCAGCCAGCGACCGACCTTGCGGTGCAGGGTGAGCAGCACCCGCTCGCGAGGCTCGTCGACGACGAGCACGACGCGGTGAAGTGGGCCGGCGGGCCGGCCTTGGCGCTCGCGTCGGCGTGCGCGGAGAGGTGGGCGAGGTAGTCGCGGCGCAGCTGCTCCTGCTCGG
>NZ_JBNFOF010000409.1:0-573 GCF_057364645.1 Janibacter sp. CFPM2_SD2 | reverse complement strand
GCTCGGGCTCGACCCCGACCGGCCGGCGCTGCTGCTCACCCCCGGCACCGGTGCCCTCGAGGACGTCGCGAGCCCTGTGCGGGTGGCGCTCGACGTGCTGCGCAGCACCGCTCCCGAGTGGCAGGTCGCCGTGACGAGCCCGGCCCTGGCCCGCCACGGGATCGGGAGCGACGGCGAGGACGTGCACCTGCTCACCGACACCTATCCGCTCGCGCGCTCGCTCGCGGCCTTCGACGGGGCGGTGAGCGCCGCGGGCTACAACTCCGTGCACGAGCTGCTCGGCGCGAGGATCCCGACCGTCCTCGTCCCCGGCCAGTCGCTGGGCACCGACGACCAGCCCGGCCGTGCGGCGACGCTCGCCGCTGCGGGCGCCTGCCTGAGCGTCGACCCCGGTGACGCCGAGGGGATGCGGGCGGCTGTGACCCGCCTGCTCGACCCGGCTGCGGCGGCCGAGCTGCGGGATGCCTGTGCGCAGCTGCCGGCGACGACGGGCGGGGGCCGAGACGGCCCGGCTGCTCGTCGACCTCGCCGCTACCGCGCCCCGTTGCCGGCCGGTCTGGCCGCCGGGTGCCC
>NZ_JBNFOF010000408.1:0-580 GCF_057364645.1 Janibacter sp. CFPM2_SD2 | reverse complement strand
TCGCGCGGTAGCGCCCGAGGACGGGGCGGTCGCCCGGCAGCTCGCTCGCCGCGTCGTCACCCCCGACGACGTCGAGCCGCTGCGGCTGCACGGGCGCCAGTCGCTCGAGGTCGACGTCGGCGTCACCGACGAGGGCGACGACCTGCTCCCGCCGTGCGGTGGAGCCGACGACCGAGGGTGCGTGGACGGTGTGGTCGACGGCGGGCGCGAGGTGGCGCACCTCGCGCCCCAGTGCGGCGGCCCACTCGGGCACGCTCGCGGCGTCGTCGACGTGGATGTGGACGGGCGCGGTGACACCCTCGACAAGCCGCTCCACGTCGTCGGCGACGACCCGGGCACTGCTCGTCACCCAGACGATGACCGGCACCTCGACCCCGACGACGGCGGCCCGCTGCCGAGCGAAGGGCGCCGCCACGGTCACCGCCGAGCGCGCGTCGACCTCGACGAGCACCGCCTCGGGGTCCTCGTCGTGATGAGCCACTGACCGGCCAGGCCGGCGCGCACCCGCTCCGAGGCGTGCACCTCGACGCGCAGCCGCTCGTGGGAGCGTCGCTCCCCGGCGGCCGGGGCCATGACCCGG
>NZ_JBNFOF010000407.1:0-587 GCF_057364645.1 Janibacter sp. CFPM2_SD2 | reverse complement strand
TCACGACCGGGCGCTCGATGCCGTCGTCGCACTCTTCGACGCCGCCGCGGCGCACCAGGACGCGCTGCCGGCCTCGGGCCCTGACGCCTTCCTCGACGCGGTCGCCGGCCAGGCCGTCGCCGCCGATTCCCTCGCCGCCCGCAGCCCCGACGCCGATGCGGTCGCCCTCGTCCACCCCGCAGACGGCGGCCGGCCACGAGTGGCACACGGTCGTCGTCGCGGGGTGCAGGAGGGCGTGTGGCCCGACCTGCGGCTGCGCGGATCCCTCCTGGGCTCCGAGCGCCTCGTCGACGTCGTCACCGGTCGCGACCGCACCGGGGCGGGGGCGGCGACCGCGGTCCGGCACGACGAGACCCGTCTCTTCCACGTCGCGATCACCCGCGCGAGCGAGCGGGTGGTCGTCACCGCCGTGGCCGCCGAGGACGAGCAGCCGTCGGTCTACCTCGACCTCGTCGACCCGCTGCCCGACGACGGCAGCCGACGGGAGCCGACCCAGGTGCCCGCGCCGCTCGACCTCACCGGCCTCGTCGCCGTGCTCCGGCAGCGACTCGCGAGCCCCGACCCGGGCGAGGTGGCCGCGCGGTGGC
>NZ_JBNFOF010000406.1:0-597 GCF_057364645.1 Janibacter sp. CFPM2_SD2 | reverse complement strand
GCGCGCCCTGCGGGCCGCGGCCCAGCCAGGTCGTCGAGCGCGAGCTCGCCCGGCTCGACCAGCGGGCCCCCGACATGACCCCCGAGCACCGGGCAGAGGTCGACCGCGCCGTGCACCGCATCGTCGACAAGCTGCTCCACCAGCCGACGGTGCGCGCCAAGGAGCTGGCCGTCGACGGCCGCCTCGGCGAGTACCAGGACGCCCTGCGCCAGCTCTTCGACCTGCACTCCGACGGAGGTGCGCTGTGACCTCCCTTCGCCTCGGCACCCGCCGCTCTGCCCTGGCCACGACCCAGTCCGGCCACGTCGCTGACGCCCTGCGGGCCGCCGGCCACGACGTCGAGCTCGTCGAGATCGTCACCGAGGGCGACACCAACCGCGCCTCGCTCGCGAGCATGGGCGGCACCGGCGTCTTCGCCAGTGCCCTGCGCCAGGCCCTCCACGACGGCGAGATCGACCTGGCCGTCCACTCGCTCAAGGACCTGCCGACGGCCCCCGAGCCGGGGCTGGTCATCGCCGCGATCCCGGCCCGGGTCGACCCCCGCGACGCCCTCTGCGCCCGCGACGGGCTCACCCCTCGGCGAGCTCGGCGAGGGGA
>NZ_JBNFOF010000405.1:0-604 GCF_057364645.1 Janibacter sp. CFPM2_SD2 | reverse complement strand
CCCGACGCCCTCGCGCGGCGCCGTCGGACCTCTCAGGGCTCCGGCGCCCCCGCCCGTCCCGACTCCCCGGCCGCTGGCGCCGGTGCACCGCGTGGTGCCGCTGGTGGTGCGGCGCTGGCGACGCACCTGCCGCCGGTGGTCTCGACGCCATGCTCGTCGAGGCGACCGACGCGACCTTCAACCAGATCGTCGGCCGCTCCAGCGTCGTGCCCTCCGTCGCCGTCGTCTGGTCGTCGCAGCAGCCGCAGAGCAAGGCGCTGCTCGACGACGCGCTCGACATCGCCGGCGCCCTCGACGGTCGCCTGCAGGTCGTGAGCATCGACATCGCGACCAACCCTCAGATCACCCAGGCGATCCAGCCGCCCGAGGTGCCCCTCGCCCTCGGTCTCGTCGGCGGGCAGCCGGTGCCGCTCTTCAGCGGGCTCGTCGACCGCGAGCAGTTCCGTCAGGTCGTCGACCAGCTGCTGCAGGTCGCGGTCCAGCACGGGGTCACCGGACGGGTCAGGCGGCGGCGGCCGCCACCGGAGGCGCCGAGGACGAGCTGCCGCCCCTGCACCAGGAGGCCTACGAGGCCATCGAGCGCCGACGACCTCGACGCCGCCGG
>NZ_JBNFOF010000404.1:0-619 GCF_057364645.1 Janibacter sp. CFPM2_SD2 | reverse complement strand
GCGCCGTCCGGCCGGCGGCGGGACGCCAGCGGCGGGCGACGACCGCGTAGACCTCGGGCGTGGTCCACCGCATCAGCCTGGCGCGGCGGCGCACGCCGTGCATGACCTCGACGAGCCCCTGGGCGATGTGGGCGGCCCACAGGCGCGGGGTCGGGCAGCTCGTGCGCGCGGGTGACCTGCGGTCCGAAGACCTGCTCGTCGCTCGCCGCCGCGAAGTCGACGGCGAGGGCGTCCTGCACGTAGGGCGTCGCGGCCGTGCGCGTGGACCGGCCGCCCTGCGCGTGCGTCGGCAGCGGCACGCCCGGCGGGGTGTGGCGCGGTGCGGGCAGGACTGGCAGCGGGCTGGCGGTGGTGGTCCATCGGGTCCCCTCGGTGGCCGGGACGGTGCCCGGGGCGTCGTGGTCGGTCGGTGGTGCCAGGCGGACGCGGGCAGGAGCAGGTGCGGGTCGGGGCCGATGACGGCCGCATTGGCCGCGTGCCAGCGGGGCCAGGTGGCGGCGATCTCGGCAGCTGTCGCCCCGGGCCCAGGCGGGCGGCGACGATGCTCCACAGGGTGTCGCCACGCCGCACGACGACCTCGGACGAGCTCGCCGGTCGCGCGCGCCCCGTGAGCAGGGTG
>NZ_JBNFOF010000403.1:0-619 GCF_057364645.1 Janibacter sp. CFPM2_SD2 | reverse complement strand
CGACGCCGACGGCGACGACCTCGCCGCGGGCAGCGCCAGCCGACGGGCGGCCTGCCCGAGAGCGGCGACGAGCAGGGCGTGAGCACCCGCCACTTGTACATGCGAGAAGCCGTGCTCGTGCACCAGACGCTGGTAGGCGTGCTCCCGGTGCGCGGTCATCACGTCCCGACCGGCGAGGGCGCGACGCGCGAGGGTGGCCCCCGCGTCGAGGAGGTAGGGCGCCAGCGGCAGGGCCAGGCGCACGGCGACCCGGGGTTCGGCCCGGGTGATCGAGGTCCCGACGAGCGAGCCCAGCAGATAGCTGCCGGAGTCGCCGAGGAAGAGCCGGGCACGGGGCAGGTTCCACGGGAGGAAGCCCAGCCCGGCACCGGCGACCGCCTGGCCGGAGGCCGAGTCGGGCTCGACCCGCGCGGCGTGCAGCCCCCAGGCCAGGGCGGTGAGGCCCGAGATCCCGTTGATGCCGTCCATGAAGTTCACGACGTGACCGCAGCGGGGACCACCACCACGCCGCGCGCGACTCCGGCCGCTCCCGGTGACCCCGCGACGGTGCCGACCGCGAGCTGTGCCGAGAGCCGGGGCCACGGCCGGCAGCCCGCGCCGGCGTCGGCGAGACCGACGA
>NZ_JBNFOF010000402.1:0-647 GCF_057364645.1 Janibacter sp. CFPM2_SD2 | reverse complement strand
CGCCGGCGGCGTCGAGCTGACCGAACCAGGTCCAGGCAGCGCGGGCGAGCTCGTCGGTGAGGGCCTCGACGTAGGCGGAGCCGCCGGCCGGGTCGGCGACCCGCGCGACATTGGACTCCGACGACAGCAGCGACTGCGTGTTGCGGGCGACCCTGCGGGAGAAGGCGGTCGGCAGGCCGAGCGCGTGGTCGTAGGGCAGCACGGTGATCGCGTCGGCGCCACCGGCGGCGGCTGCGAAGCAGGCGATCGTGTCGCGCAGCAGGTTGACCCACGGGTCGGTGCGCGTCTGCATGCGCCACGAGGTGACGGCGTGGATCCAGGCGCCCCGGTCGGCCTCGGGCACCTCGAGGACCTCGCCCACGCGGGCCCAGGTGCGTCGCAGGGCGCGCAGCTTGGCGATCGTCGCGAACTGGTCGGCGGTCGCTGCGACGCGGAAGTCGATGCGACGGAAGGCCTCGGCCGGCTCGACGCCCGCCTCGGCGAGGTGGCGCACGTAATCGAGGGCGGTCGCCAGGGCGAGGGCGATCTCGTCCTGCGCGTCGGCACCGGCGTCGTGGTGGACCCGGGTGTCGACGGTGATGGCGCGCACCCCGGCGAAGCGGTCGCGGCAGGTGGCGACGGCCTCGACGAGCGGCGCGAGGTCGGCG
>NZ_JBNFOF010000401.1:0-661 GCF_057364645.1 Janibacter sp. CFPM2_SD2 | reverse complement strand
GCGAGCGACTGGCCGCGGGCCCTCGCCGAAGCAGCTCGTGCCGCCCTGCTCTCCGACCGGGGCGCGGTCATCGTCCTGCCCGACCAGCGCGACGTCGCGCGGGTCGACGGCGGCCCCTGACCGAGGTGCTCGGCCGTGACCAGCACGTGCGGCTGACGGCCGACCAGGGCCCGCAGGCGCGTTACACCGCGTGGCTCAAGGTGCTGCGCGGCCACGTCCGGGTCGTCGTCGGCACGCGCGCCGCTGCCTACGCGCCCGTCCGCGACCTCGGCCTCGTCGCGTGGTGGGACGACGGCGACGACCTCCACGAGGAGCCGCGCGCGCCCTATGCGCACGTGCGCGAGATCTTGTCGACCCGGGCCGACGTCGAGGGCTGCGCCCTGCTCGTCGGTGGTCTGGCCATGTCGACCGATGTCGCGGCGCTCGTCGACGCCGGTCGGGTGCACCTCGTCGGGGGAGCGACCCCGCGGCGCGAGGCGCCTCGGGTGCTCGTGGCCGGTGAGGGACTCGAACGAGGAGCGCGACGGGCCGGGCGCGCGGGCCCGACCATCCCCTCCGTCGGCGCACCGGGGCAGCGTCGGCGGCGCATGTCAGCAGGGGCCGGTCCTCCTGCAAGGTGCCTCGGCGGGGCTACCTGCCCGCGATGTCCTGCGCCCACGTG
>NZ_JBNFOF010000400.1:0-694 GCF_057364645.1 Janibacter sp. CFPM2_SD2 | reverse complement strand
GCGACGGCTGGCCGACGCCGCCCACGCGGCCGCGGCAGTCCACCCCTTCGCGGCGTTGCGGACCGAGGGGGCGGGCAGGAGCCGACCCCCCTTCGCCCACGAGTGGCTTGCTGCAGGCGAGACGGTCGCCGCCGCGCTCGCCCCAACCGGTGCCACGCTCGACGGGCCCGCCGTGGCCCGGGCGGTGCACGACGCGCTCGCCGAGCGCAGCGCGCTCTTCCTCGGCAGCAGCAGCGTCGCCCGCGACGTGGCCCACGGCGTCGCCCGGGTGCGCGCCGACGTCGAGGTCGTCACCAGCCGCGGGCTCGCCGGCATCGACGGCTGCGTCTCCACGGCCGTCGGGCTGGCCCTCTCCCGCACGGGGCCGACGGTGGCGGTGCTCGGCGACCTGACCTTCCTCCACGACGCCAACGGCCTGCTCGTCGGGCCAGACGAACCGCGCCCCGACCTGACCCTCGTCTCGTCGACGCGACGGGGCGAGCATCTTCGGCACGCTCGAGTACGGCGCCGACGCGCTCGCGGGACCGATGCGCCGGCTCTTCACGACACCGACGGGCACCGACATCGAGGTGCTCTGCGCCGCCCACGGGGTGCCGGCGACGACGGCGACGTCGGCGGAGCAGCTCACCGCACTCGTGGCGCGCCCGAGGCGAGGGGGATCCGGGGTGGTGCGGGTGCCGTCGACGGGGGGCCC
>NZ_JBNFOF010000399.1:0-695 GCF_057364645.1 Janibacter sp. CFPM2_SD2 | reverse complement strand
CGCAAGGACGGCGTCGAGGCGCTGCGCGAGGCGCCGACGACGAGCACGAGATCCTCGGCTCCGTCGCCGAGCTCGTCACCGTCACCGGTGGCCACGAGGCCGCCGTCGCCGCCGCGCTCGACCAGGCCGGCAATGCCCTGGCCCTCGGCAGCATCGACGCGGCCGCCCGCGCGGTCGAGCGGCTACGCACCGACGACGCCGGTCGGGCGACGCTCGTCGTCGGTGCCACGGCCCGCCCCTCCGACCGCTCCGGGTGGCCGACCCTGCCGACGGGTGCCGTGTGGGCCCTCGACGTCGTCGAGGCCCCCGAGTCCGTGCGGCCCGCCGTCGATCAGGTGCTCGAGCGGGTCGCCATCGTCGCCGACACCCCCGCTGCCCTGGCCCTGCTCGAGCCAGGCCGGCGACCTCACCGCCGTCACCGAGGAGGGCGACGTCTACGGGCCCGGCTTCGTGCGGGGTGGCTCGAGCGCAGCGCCCAGCCTGCTCGAGCTGCAGGCAGCCGTCGACGAGACCCGGGCCGCGCTCGAGGACGCCACCCGGCGCAGCGAGGAGTCGACCTTCGCCCTGACGCGCGCCCGCGCGACCCTCGCCGAGCGGGTCGAGGCCCGCGATGCCGCGATGGAGGCGCTCCACGAGTCCGATGCGCGCATGGCCGCCGTCGCCGAGCAGCTCGGCGGCCTCGGCACGACGACCCG
>NZ_JBNFOF010000398.1:0-695 GCF_057364645.1 Janibacter sp. CFPM2_SD2 | reverse complement strand
GGCAGCGGCACGGTCACCGCGGCCCGCGGCCCGGACCGCTCGTGCCGAGATGGTCACCCTCACGCCGCAGGGCTGGCAGCGCGCCGCCGCCGAGCCCGACCGCACCGTGACGAGCACCCGTGAGCACACCGGCCGCTGGCAGGTCGACGTCGGCCGGGGCGGGGAGGGACTGCTCGTGCTCTCGCAGGGGGCCAACGCGGGCTGGCAGGCGACGACCGAGGACGGGAGCATCCTCGAGCCGGTGACCGTCGACGGATGGCGCCAGGCCTTCGTCGTCCCTGCCGGGGGAGCGGTCGGGGTCACGGTCGACTTCGTCCCCAACGGCCACCACCGGCTGGCCCTGGGCATCGGTGCCCTGCTCGCCGGCCTGCTCGTGCTCTGGGGGGCGCTCGAGGTGTGGTTGCGGCGTCGCTCCGGTGCGGTGACCACCGCCGACGGGGAGGCCGCAGTCGTCCACGCCACGGTGCGTGACGTGGACGCAGACGTGGACACCGAGCTGGGCGACGTCGCCGCCGACGCGGAGGCGGGGGTGGCCCCTTCGTCCTCGGGGTGCTGCTCGGCGCGCTCGTCGGGCTGCTCGTCGCCGGCTGGTGGGGGCTGCTCGCCGGTGCGGTGGGCGCCGTGCTGCCGGTGCGTCGTCGAGCGACGGCGGTGGCTCTCTCGTCGTCGTCGCGGTATCGCTTGCCGTCTGCGGG
>NZ_JBNFOF010000397.1:0-702 GCF_057364645.1 Janibacter sp. CFPM2_SD2 | reverse complement strand
GCGGGCACGCCGACCTGCTGCGCGAGCGGATGCCCGCGGCCCTCGTGCCGCGCCTGGCCGTCGTCGACGAGCTGCCGACCCGTACCTCCGGCAAGGTCGACCGCGACGCCCTGCCGTGGCCCCTGCCCACCTCCGGCGACACCCCGGCGAAGGGGGAGCTCGGCGAGACCGCGCAGTGGGTCGCCGGGATCTGGGCCGAGGTCATCGGCGCCGACGTCGGCGACCCGAGCGACGACTTCTTCGACCTCGGGGGTGGCTCGCTCACCGCCGCGCAGGTCGTCAGCCGGCTGCGGGAGAAGCACCCCGAGACGACCGTCGGCGACCTCTACGCCCACCCGACGATCGGCGACCTCGGCGCCTGGCTCGACGAGGCGATGGCGACCTCGACGATGGTGCGGACCAACCGCAAGGTCCGCCCGATCCGCACGAAGACCCAGGTGGCGCAGCTCGTCGGGATGATCCCCCTTCGTGCTCTGGCCGGCATGCGCTGGCTCGCCTGGATCATGCTCTGCTCGACCCTCGGCCACCTCGCGCTGCCGTGGCTGCCGACCTTCCCGCTGTGGCTCGTCGTGCCCATGGGGCTGGTCTTCCTCACCGGCCCCGGGCGCATGCTGCTCGCCGCGGCCCTGGCCCGCCTCGTGCTGCGCGGGGTGACCCCGGGCTCGCACCGCGCGGCGGCAAGGTCCACCTGCGGCTGTGGCT
>NZ_JBNFOF010000396.1:0-716 GCF_057364645.1 Janibacter sp. CFPM2_SD2 | reverse complement strand
CGAGCGGGCTGCCGAGCCCGCCCCGCGAGGTCCGGTCCGCCGCCGCCCTCCCGCGTCGCCGTCGGGGTCCCCGGTGACCTCGACACGATCTGCCGCGAGACCCTCGGCGAGGGTCAAGGGGCCCCCGACTCCCCCGCGACTAGCCGCCCAGATCGCGCCCCTGGTCGCGCATCCCCGCTGGCCGGCGCCTGCGCACCAAGCCCCCGGGCGGGCACCGATGCACCGACCGAGGTCGTGCCCACCGTCGGCGGCGTCGCGGGCGACGGATCCATGAGCGATGACCACGACGTGGTGTCGGGTGCCGACCGCACGGGTGAGCACGACGGCTCCTCCGGGCTCGGCGTGGCCGGTGCCTCCGGAGCGGCCGCGGGTGCTGCCGGGCTCGCCGGTGCCGCTGCGCGGTCCGGCTCCTCCGACGACGCGGCGACCACCCGCTCGCACGCTGCGCAGGCCGGGGAGACCCCCTTCGACAGCGGGGACGACGACGCGACCCGCGAGATCCGGCTGCGCCACCGCGACGGGGTGACCGCCCACGTCACCCGGGGCGACGAGACGCCCGCCGGCCGACGTGCCGACGACGAGCGCACGCGGCGTGTGCGCCGCCCGCAGGATGACTCCGACGACGAGCACGGTCGGCGAGGCGCCGCCGCCGCCGCCAGCCGCCGCAGCTGCTGCCGCCGGTGCGGTCGGCACCGGGGGCAAGGCTCGGGATCGGA
>NZ_JBNFOF010000395.1:0-718 GCF_057364645.1 Janibacter sp. CFPM2_SD2 | reverse complement strand
GTGGTCCGGTGCGCGGCCGGGTGCGTGCTGCTGCTGCTCCGCGTCGCCGACGAGGTGGGTCGGCCGGGCCGTGCCGCCGGCGCAGGCGGGCATCGCGAGCACCGCGGCACCCACGAGCGCGACCGCCGGGAGGCGACGGGTCACGTCAGTAGATGACGACGACGGCGTCGTTGCCACCGGTGCAGCGGGTGACGGCCGCGCCGGTGCAGCGCATCGTGTAGGCCTTGTCGGTCACCGGGCTGGTGACCCGCACGGTCGCCTTGCCGCCGTCGGGAGCGGCCGCGAGGTAGGCATCGCGCACGGCGATGGCGAACTCGCAGCTCGTCACCGTCGAGCCCGCACCGGCCGCGGCGCCACCGGAGGGCCCGGCGCACTGCTTGACGCCGGCAGGGGCGACGTTGGAGCGGGTGGGCTTGGCCTTCGTCGAGCTCTTGGTCTTCGGCTTCGTCGAGCTCGTGGTGCTCGACTCCTCGCTCGAGGTCGACGACGGCTGGGTCGTGTCGGGGGAGGAGGTCTGGGTGACCGTCGTCTGCGCGGTCGGCTCGTCGTCGCCACCACCCATCGCCATGACAGTGCCGCCGACGCACAGGCCACCGAGGAGCACGCCGCCGACGAGGAGGGCGACGAGGCCGAGCGGGGAGGTGCTGCGGCCCGATCGCCGGGGCTCGTCGTGGTAGGGGCTCGGCTGCTGGGCCGGGACGGTCTGCCGGTGCGCGCG
>NZ_JBNFOF010000394.1:0-719 GCF_057364645.1 Janibacter sp. CFPM2_SD2 | reverse complement strand
GGCCTGCCGCTGCTCGCCGGCGGCCGCGGCGGACTGGCGGTCTTCGCCGGGCCGAGCGTCGGCTACCTGGTCGGCTGGCCGATCGCGGCGTGGGCGGTCGGCGCGATGACCCAGGCGATGGGCACGCCCTACCGCACCGCCGTCGGCATCGGGATCAACGTCCTCGGCGGCGTCCTCCTGCTCAACCTCCTCGGCGTCATCGGCATGATCCTGCGCGCCGACCTGTCCGTGAGCGCCGCGCTCGTGGCCGCCGCCCCCTTCGTCCCGGGTGACCTCGCCAAGGCCGTCATCGCCGCCGTCGTCGCGAAGGGGGTGCACGCGGCCTACCCGGGTCTGATCCGCGCCCGGCGCCCGGCCCGAGAGGATGCCCTCGTCTGAGGTCCACGTCCTGGCGGCGGCGGACCCGGTCGCGGCCTTCGTCGAGGCCGACCGGCAGGGGCGGCTCGTCGCCCTGCCGACCTCCGGCACGTCCGGTCGCCCGCGGACCGTCGTGCGGACGACGGCGTCGTGGACCGACTCCTTCGCCTCGGTCGCCGGGCTCACCGGCACCACCGCCGCGAGCCGGGTGTGGGTGCCGGCCCGGTCACCGCGACGATGAACCTCTTCGCCACCGTCCACGCCCGCTGGGCCGGCGCGCGCCTCGCCCCGACGCTTCGCCGAGGCGACCCAATGCGCACCTGACGCCGACCTCCCTTCGTCGGCTGCTGGCGGACGGGGCC
>NZ_JBNFOF010000393.1:0-731 GCF_057364645.1 Janibacter sp. CFPM2_SD2 | reverse complement strand
CAGCGTCGCGGGGGGTCAGGGCGGCAACCGCCAGGGGGCCTCGCGCGGCGGCAGCGTCGTCGCCTTCTCCTCGAGCAGCACCGGTCGCAGCGGCCGCCGCTGATCCACCCCCACTGAATGAAATACGACCCGCGCGTCCAGACGCGCGGGTCGTATTTCATCCCGCCGGGGGGGGGGGGACAGAGGGGGCAGTTCGTCGCCGGGCTGCTCGCCGAACCACCCCGGCCTAGCCGAAGACCGCGACCGTCTGCCGGCTGATCGCGACGAGCCGCCCGTCCGGGTGCCAGACGCGGGCGTCGGTGTGCCCGTAGCCGCCACCGGCGACATCGGTGCGCACGGCGTAGGGCCAGTGCGCGTCGGGCTCGGCCGTGACGTCGTCGACGATCTCGAGGGTCCACGTCATGCTGCTGCCCGGCTTCAGCTCCGACAGCATCTGCACGACGGCCGGGGGCCAGCAGTCGACGAGGGTGACGAAGTGCCGGATGTCGAAGGTCGGCGGCGCCTGCCGGAAGCGCATCCACCCGTCCATGTGCGAGGTGCTCGCGCCGGAGTAGGGGAAGCCGCCGTTGGCCAGCCGCATGTCGAGGTGCTGGAAGAAGTCGGGCGTCATGCCGGCGATGTGGGGGAAGGGCTCGATCGTCTCGGGCGCCGCCATCTGCGGTGCCTCGGCGGTCGGCGCCACGCTGATCGCCGACTCGCGCGGCGCGCCGAAGCGCCGAGCGCGACGCCAC
>NZ_JBNFOF010000392.1:0-732 GCF_057364645.1 Janibacter sp. CFPM2_SD2 | reverse complement strand
GCAGGAGCCAGCCGCCGGGCAACGGCTCGACGACGACGTCGCCGAGCCCGGCGAGGTGGACGACGCCGGGCTGGAGGTCGTCGGGGAAGGGCGACCCGCCGCTGGGTCAGCAGGCCGGAGGTCGCGGCGACGTGCCCGGCGCGGTCGACGACGGCGGCAGGGCTGCTGACGCGGGTGAGGACGTGGCCCGACCCGGTGCGCAGCTCCTCGAGGGAGCGGCGGTGCCGCTCGAGCAGCTCCATCGAGGCGAGCCGGGAGGCCATGGCCGCGGTCGCGAGCACGCTCGGGTGCATCGCCGTGCGCGGACCGCTGATGTCGACGACCCCGACGACCTCGTCGGTCCACGGGTCGCGCAGCGGAGCGGCGGAGCACCCCCACCGGGCGTGTGACTCGACGAAGTGCTCCGAGCCCTGGATGTGCACCGGTTCGCCGAGGACGAGGGCGGTGCCGATGGCATTGGTCCCGACATTGCCCTCGGTCCACTCGGAGCCGGGGACGAAGCCGAGGTCGTCGGCGAAGCGGCGCACCCCGGGGCGGCCCATCCGCCACAGCACGTGCCCGTCGGCGTCGGTGACGACGACGAGGTGGCCGCCGTCGACGACCGACTGGAGGTAGGGGGTGAGCTCGGAGGTGATGCGGTCGAGCCCGTGGTGGGTGCGGCGGCGCTGCACCTCGGCCTCGTCGAGGGGCGCGATGCGGGGCCGTCCGCCGGGTCGACCCCGCGGCGCTCAC
>NZ_JBNFOF010000391.1:0-736 GCF_057364645.1 Janibacter sp. CFPM2_SD2 | reverse complement strand
CGAGCCACCGGCCTGCGGCACGCGGCTGCCCACGAGGTGGCCGTCGCGGAAGAGCGGGCGCACGTTGCCACCCGGCTCGTGGCCGGGTGCGTCGTCACGAGCGGACTGCACGCCGAAGGAGGGGGCCGACGGATGCGTCGACGGCGCCGGACCGGCTCGCGGCCGGTCATGGCACCGAAGACCGCCGGACGCTCTTCCGACGGTGCCGGCTCGGCGTCGTCCGGTCGTGCGGACTCGGCGGAGCTGTCGGGGGAGGCAGCGGCGGGAGTGGCGGCGAGGCCCTGCTCCGGCGACCCGCCCGTGACGGCGCCGGAGACGAAGTGGCCGGGGTCGCCGGCGGGAGCTCCCCCTGCCGCGTCGGCGGGCGAGTCCTCCTGGCCGGGTGCGCCGGCCGGCGAGTCCTCCCGGGCCGGGGCGCTGCCCGGCATGGGCGGCAGCCCACCGGGAAGCGCTCCGATGGTCGGCCCGCGCGGCCGCGGGCGGTCGATCTCCTCGTCCTCGCTCGGCGGGGCGAGGGTCGCGTTGGCGGGGTTGTCCTGGGGCTGGAAGCCGCCGGCCGCGGCTACCGGACCGGAGTCGATGGCCTCGGCCTGCGCCTCGTCCTCCTCCATGCCGGCCAGCAGGGAGCTGCGGTGGCTGTGGGTGGTGCCGAAGAGGAAGTCGAAGCTCGGCAGCTCCTCGTCGTCGCCGCTCGCGCCGCCGACGGCGGCCGGGGCTGTCGCGCCCCTGGGCGGCG
>NZ_JBNFOF010000390.1:0-740 GCF_057364645.1 Janibacter sp. CFPM2_SD2 | reverse complement strand
ACGACGCCGACGCCGGCGACCAGCCCGAGCCCGAGGGTCGCGCCGGCGACCCTCGGTGTCAGCCGCAGGCGGGCGAGCACCACCCCGAGCAGCACGAAGGGCAGCAGGCTCACCACGCGGTAGTGGGTCGACAGGACGACCCACTGGAGCACCTGGTCGAGCAGCGCCGGCGAGTGCACCCGAGCAGGGTCGAAGGTCGAGCGGGCGGCAGCGGTGACCCAGGGCCCGACCGCGAAGCTGGCGGCGGCGAGTCCGGCGACGGCCGGCAGGGGCAGCAGGGCGAGCGGGGCGGCCACGGCCAGGGTCAGCCCGAGGGACATCAGCACGATCGCGACGAAGGTGCCGAGCGACTGCAGGGCCAGGCCGACGAGCACGAGCAGCAGACCCCGCACGACATCGCGCGCGATGAAGACGGGACCGCTCACCCTCCGCTCTCGGCGGGTGAGGACGATGCCGGCCGAGATGCCCATGACGAGGGCGAAGAGCGGCGAGGCGACGTTGTTGACGAGCAGCAGGACGAGCCGGGCAGGACCGGAGTCGAAGGGGGACCACACCCGCACGTGGGCGATGACCATGCAGACGACGGCGATGCCCCGCACGAGGTCGACGGCGGGGTCGCGGCGGCCGTCCCAGGGCATCCGGGCCCGGGCACTCCCCGGGGGCGAGTCGACGTCGATCACCCGCGCGAGTCTAGGCAGGTGCGGGCGCGGTCAGACGGCGGCGCGGCGGCGCCGCACGGC
>NZ_JBNFOF010000389.1:0-762 GCF_057364645.1 Janibacter sp. CFPM2_SD2 | reverse complement strand
CGAACCCACCGGGCGGTCGTGGCTGGCCCGCGACACCGTCCTGCAGCGCCGGGTGCTGCTCAAGGAGCTAGCCGCCGAGCCGGAGCGGGCCGACGAGGCGCTGCGCGCCGCCCGCACCGCCTCCCGCCTGAGCCACCCGCACCTCGTCGCGGTCTACGACGTCGTCACCGACAGCCAGCCGCCGCTCCTCGTCCTCGAGCTCGTCGACGGCCCGACCCTGACGGCGCAGGTGCGTGAGCAGGGTCAGCTGCGCCCGCACGACGACGCCGTCCTCGGTGCCCAGCTCGCCTCCGGCCTCGCGGCCGTGCACCGCGCCGGCCTCGTGCACGGCGGGGTCGGCCCGTCGAGCGTCCTCATCGGTGCCGACGGTGCTCCCAAGCTGACCGAACCCATCGTCCACGACCCCACCCTCACCGGCGAGCGTGGCCGGTCCGCCGACGTGTGGGCCCTCGGCACGACCCTGCGGGGCGGTCCTCGTCGGCGGCGGTCGCGGCACCGAGCTCGGCGCGGTGCTCGCGGCGATGACGGCCAAAGGACCCGTCCCCGTCGCCCGACCGCCGACGAGGCCCACCGCCGGCTCGCGGACCTCGCCGACGAGCCGGAGGTCGACCCGGCGGTCGGCTTCGGGCTCTTCCCGTGGGCGGACGACGAGCCCGACGAGACGGTGGTCATCCCACGGAGCGAAAGGGGGCTCCCGTCGCCCCGCGCAGCCGGACACCGGTGTGGCCGCCGCGAGCGGCGCGGCGGGCGTGGGCGGCGCGG
>NZ_JBNFOF010000388.1:0-770 GCF_057364645.1 Janibacter sp. CFPM2_SD2 | reverse complement strand
TGGGGTCACCGCGCGCTGCCGCGTGCACCGCCTGCGGCAGCCGGTGCCCGCGACCGAGGACGTGCGTCTCCTCGGTGCGCCCGGGCCAGCCGTCGACGAGGTGGTGCGGGTCCGCCCCGCGGAATCCCTGGACCGTGGGCGTCGGGATCGCCGACGAGGACGAGGTCGACGCCCGCCCCGGTGAGCACCCGCAGCAGCCGCGCGGCGGGAGCGGTGAGCTCGTGGGCGTCGTCGACGACGACGACCCGCATCCCCGAGCGCACCCGCTCGCGCGCCTCGGGGTCGTCCTCGAGCAGCTCGGCCGCGGCCGCGAGGACCCAGGCGGGGTCGAAGGCCCCCGGCCGCGACAGTGCCGTCACCTCGTCGTACTCACGGGCGACCTGGGCGGCGCGACCCACTCGGGGCGGCCGTGCTCGCGCCCGAGGGTCGCGAGGTCGTCGGGCGAGACCCCGTGCTCGATGGCGCGCATGAGCAGGTCGCGCAGCTCCTCGCGGAACCCACGGGTCGTCAGCGCCTCGGCGAGGTCGTCGGCCAGGCCGGCCCGCGGCCCGACTCGCGGTGGCCGGCGAGCAGCTCGCCGAGCACGAGGTCCTGGTCGGCACCGGAGAGGAGCCGGGGAGCCGGCTGGCCGAGCAGCACCGCCTGCTGGCGCAGCACGGCGAAGCCCAGGGACTGCATCGTGCGGGCCATCGGCTCGGTCGTCGCGCCGGTCAGCCCGGCCGGTGACGGCGTCGCGCGCCTCGGCGCGCCGAGGCGGGTCGCGGCGGCGA
>NZ_JBNFOF010000387.1:0-783 GCF_057364645.1 Janibacter sp. CFPM2_SD2 | reverse complement strand
ATGTCGTCCTGGGCCACGACGGCCACCCGGCCGCCCGCCGGCCGCCGGGCACAGCCCGACCCTGGCGGCGGACAACCTCTGGCCCGAGCTCCTCGGCACGCGCGACCTCGAGCCCGGTGGGCAGGAGCGGGGACGCACGACGCGCTTCCACGACGGCATCACCCGGGTGGCGGTCTCGTCGAGCGCAGCCGACCCCTTCGCCCGGCAATGGCGCAGCGCCGGCGACGGGCCCGCATCGATGGTCGACGGCGACCCGCGCACCGCGTGGGTGAGCGGCGACGGTGCCCGGACCCAGCGGGTGACCCTCACCCTGCGCCGGGGGCGCGACCGACGGCCCTGCTCGTCCACGAGGCATGGGGCGGCGACCTCGCCGGTCTCGCTGCCGTCGAGGTCGACGGCAGCGACGGGGGTGCGGGGTCGGCTCCACGACGACCTGGCGCATCCCGCTCGACGGGCGCGAACGCCGGACGGTCACCCTCGAGCTCACGCGGGCGTCCGAGGCCGCCGCGCAGGCACCACTGGGCATCCGCGAGGTGCAGCTCGAGGACGGCCCGCGCATCGAGACCGGGCTGACCGTGCCCGCCGGCGACGGGCCGGTGCTCATCACCCGGGACCCGCGGGCGGGCGCCGACCTCGCGGCGGGGGAGGACCCGCAGGCCTCCGTCGTGAGGTGGCGACCTGCCGGAGTCGAGCATCTCGACGACGGTCCGGCTGCGCCCGGGCGACGACGCGCAGGACCTCGTCACGGCCCCGTGGAGCCTCGTCGGCAGCACCCAGCCGGCG
>NZ_JBNFOF010000386.1:0-808 GCF_057364645.1 Janibacter sp. CFPM2_SD2 | reverse complement strand
GCGTCGTCGTCACCGCGATGCGGTCGCCGGTCGCCTCGACGAGTGCGCCGACCTGCCGCTGGAGCAGGCCCACGCGCGGATGCGCTCGCTCCCCGGCGTCGGCGTCTGGACCGCTGCGGAGGTCGCCCAGCGGGCACTGGGCGACGCCGACTCACCGAGCTTCGGCGACTACCACGTCGCCAAGGACGTCACCCTCGCCCTCGACGGCGTTGTCGGCGACGACGCCCGCATGGCCGAGCTGCTCGAGCCCTACGCCGGTCAGCGCTACCGGGCCCAGGTCGTCATCACCGCCACCGCCGGCCACCGACCCCGACGCGGCCCGCGCCGCTCCCTGCCCACGCACCTCCCGACGCGCTTCTGAGCCCGGGTCGGATCGGTCTCCGTCGCGGACGACGACCGGGGTGGCCCTAAGGACGAAGCTGGCGGGTCTCCCCGCAGCGTGCGTCGGTCCGTCGGCCGGCTTCGCCCATGAGTCGGGCCACCCCGGTGTCGTCCGCTCCTTCAGCTGCACCCGCGGGTCAGGCGTGCGTGAGGACGTCGGCGGGCGAGGCGTCGGCGGGGAGCCAGGTGGCGCGCAGGTCGCGGTAGAGGCCGGAGACGGCCGCCGGGGTGGGGTCCAGACCGACGGCGGCGAGGGAGGGCCGAGGTCGGTGAGGTCGGGGGTGACGCCGACGATCTTCGCCGAGGTGCCGCGCAGGGCATCGCGGACGCCGGGGACACCGAGGACGATGCCGATCGACAGCACGGGGTCGCCGGGGGCGAGGACGACGAGGTCGGCCTCGCGGACGGCGTCGAGGCGCCGGGGGCG
>NZ_JBNFOF010000385.1:0-810 GCF_057364645.1 Janibacter sp. CFPM2_SD2 | reverse complement strand
CCCGCACCGTCACCGCCCTCGTCGGCCCGGGCAACAACGGCGCCGACGCCCTCTACGCCATCGCCCGGCTGGCCAAGCGGGGCTTCGAGGCGACGGCGGTGTGCATCGACACCACGGCCTCGCAGGTGCAGACCGATGCCGCCGAGCTCGCCCGGCAGCGGGGCGCCACGGTGCTCGCCGCCGACAGCCGCGAGGCGCTCACCGCGATCTCTCGGGCCGAGGTCGTCCTCGACGGCATCACCGGCATCGGGGGGAGGCCGGGGCTGCCTCCCTTCGCCCGGCCGTGGGTCGACGCGATCCGTGACCGGGCCTGGGTCATCTCCGTCGACACCCCGAGCGGGCAGCCGGTCGAGGGCGGCGACGCGCTCGCGGACGCGGTCTTCGCCGACGAGACGGTGACCTTCGGCGCGCCCAAGCCGGTGCACCTGCTGCCGCCGACGGAGGCCGCCTGCGGGGTGCTCACCGTCATCGACATCGGGCTCGACCTCACCGACGCGACACCCGCGGTCGTGCGGATCACCCCGGACGACGTGCCGATGCTGTGGCCGGTGCCCGGGCACGACGACGACAAGTACTCGCGCGGGGTCCTCGGGGTCGTCGCCGGTGGCGAGCAGTACACGGGCGCAGCACTGCTCACGACGACCGCGGCGGTCTCGGCCGGCGTGGGCATGGTCCGCTACGTCGGGACGCAGACGCCGACCGCGCTCGTGCGGGCGGCGGTCCCGAGCCGTCCACCGGCGAAGGGAGGGTCCGAGGCCGTGGGTCGTCGGGCCCGGCCTCCGACACGACCTCGACCATCCGGGCGCCGTC
>NZ_JBNFOF010000384.1:0-812 GCF_057364645.1 Janibacter sp. CFPM2_SD2 | reverse complement strand
CGCGCAGCCTCGGCCAGCGGCCGCGTGCGGGCGACGCGACGTCCGCCACGGACGACGCGAGTGCGGACGAGGCGCGTGCCGACAAGGCGACGGCGTGCGGACGGGGACGCTGACGAGCAGTCCCGCCCCGGCACCCGCGGCCCGGCCCACCCAGGTCACGCAGCCCGTGGCCACTGCCGCGGTGGCTGCCACAGGCCACCCCCGACGCTGACCCGGAGGACTCTGACGCCGACGAGGGCTGTCGAGGTCGAGCCGGCACGCCCGCCCAGCCGGTCGCGGTCGCTGCGCCCCGCGACGCCGACGACGACGCCGACGGCGAGGGCGACGACGGTCAGGACCACCCCCAGCAGGACAGCGACCTCCAGCAGGATGTCGGGGCCAGCGAGGACAGCTCGGGCGGAGCCGACCAGACGGCCGCCAGCCTGCCGGAAGCACCCCGTCGCCCCGGCACCGACCACGCAACCGCCGAGATCGTCCCGATCAACGACGAGGACGACGGCGACGACATCATCCCGGTCCACCCCCGCCGCTGACGGACGGCGCGTCCGGACCAGCGCACCACGATCGGGCTCTCCGCCCACTACGCCGTTGCTCCGTACTCCGGGCACGCCCCCACCAGCCCACCCCGACCGGGCTCTCCGCCCACTACGCCGTTGCTCCGTACTAGGGCACCGAGCCGGCCTGCCGTGCGAACCGCCGGCTCATCCGCTGGCTCATCGGACGGAGCAGCGGCATAGGCGCTCCGCACCCCGCGTCCCTGCACCACCGGGCCGGCCCACCCCCGGCTCGCCGTACGGAGCAGCGGCGTAGCG
>NZ_JBNFOF010000383.1:0-815 GCF_057364645.1 Janibacter sp. CFPM2_SD2 | reverse complement strand
GGCGTCCGGTCGCGGTCGAGGATGCGGCCCGCGGAGGGCGGGCAGGTGCACGGTCGCGGTGGCCCGGGCCGGCGACGACCGCGTCCCCGGCCGGGTGGTCGGTGAGCTGCAGCTGGCCGAGCCGGCCGATGAGCACGCCCGCGAGGAGGGTGAGCACCGCGAGGGAGGCGAGCATCCTCACCTGGAGCCGCGGCCCGCGCCGTCTCATGCCCACCTGCGGGTGACCATGGTGGCCTCGAGCCGCTCGACGAGCCCGACGAGGACGAGGCCGAGGGTGGCCGTCGCGAGGACCTGCCAGGCGAGCGAGCCCCACGCGATCGGTCGCGCGCTGCCGAGGTCGACGAGGACGGGCGCGACCCGGGTCACGACCACGGCGAGGGCGACGACGGGCACTGGCCACCACCAGGGGTGCCCCGAGCGGCGGCGGGCCAGACCCGCGACCCAGCCAGCCGCGGCGTAGCCGAGGGCGGTCAGGCCGAGCGGGCTGGAGACCGGGGGCGCCAGGTCGAGCAACCAGCCGCCGAGAGGCCGAGGACGGCGCCGGAGGTCGACCCGGCCGACAGCGCGACCCCGACGCGAGGATGACGACGAGGTCGGGCGGGGCGAGCACCCCACGGGCGCCGAGCGCGAGCACGGCGACGAGCCCCGCGGCGAGCAGCAGCAGGCGCACCGGCCAGCGCAGCCCGGTCACGACGTGCGCCCGCTCGTGCGGCCGGGCCCGGTGACGACCGCGACGACGTCGACGGTGGCCAGGTCGACGGCCGGGCGGACGACGGCGGTGTCGGTGAGGCGTCCCGGCGCCCGCTCGACGCGGG
>NZ_JBNFOF010000382.1:0-816 GCF_057364645.1 Janibacter sp. CFPM2_SD2 | reverse complement strand
ACCGCCGTCGCCCCAGGGCGGTGGCCGAGCGGCTCACCGCCGCGGGGACGACGGCGTGGGTCGCGCCCCGTCGTCGCGCTCGGGTCGAGCGGCGAGCACCAGCACTTCCCCGGGACCATCTCGATCGGCACCGACGTCCTGCGCCAGGTCGTCGTCGAGCTCGTCCGCTCGGCCCGCACCTGGGCCCCACGGGTGCTGCTCGTCAACGGGCACGGCGGCAACAGCCAGGCGCTGACCGCCGCCGTGGGGCAGCTCGTCGACGAGGGCCACGACGTCGACTGGGCCGCGTGCGCCACCGAGAGCGTGGACCTGCACGCCGGGCGGACCGAGACCTCGCTTCTACTCCACCTGCGCCCCGAGTCCGTCCGTCTCGACCGCGCCGAGCCCGGCGACTGCCGGCCCCTCGCCGAGATCCTGCCCGCGATGATGTCCGGTGGGGTCATCGCCGTCTCGCCCAACGGCGTGCTCGGCGACCCGACCGGAGCGAGCGCCGCCGAGGGTAATTCGGTCCTCACCGCGATGGTCGACGACGTCGTCGAGCAGGCCCTGGAGCCCACGGTGGAACCGTCGTCATGAACCGGGTCGCGCTCGTCACCGGGGCCGCCCGCGGCATGGGGGCGGCGACCGCCCTTCGTCTCGCGGAGGAGGGCTACGACGTCCTCGCGCTCGACGCGTGCGCCGGCCCCACCGCCCACCCCTACCCCGATGCCGACGGTCGACGACCTCGAGTCGGTCGCCGCCGACCCGCGAGCCGGCGGCCGGGTCGTCACCCGGGTCGCCGACGTGCGCGACCCCGCGGCCGTGGCCGACGCGGTC
>NZ_JBNFOF010000381.1:0-826 GCF_057364645.1 Janibacter sp. CFPM2_SD2 | reverse complement strand
CCAGAGGCCTCGCGGCGCCTCGCGGCCGCCTACGCGCTGCCGATGCCCTCGCCCGGCGACCTCGACCTGCCCGTCCTCGTCGTCACCGGGCGCCAGGACGCGATCGTCGGGGTCGACGACCAGTGGGACTGGGCCCGTGGGCTGCCGCGGGGGAGCACCGCGTCGCTGGACCGGGCCGGTCACAACGTGCACCTCGACCGCCCCGAGGTGGTCGCCGCGCTGCTCACCGACTGGGCCCGACAGGTGCACCCGGCCGGCTGACACACCGCCCGGTTACGTTTGTCCCCGTGCGCGTCGCCCAGGTCCTCGTCGACTCGGGGCTGGTCCATCTCGACCGGCCCTTCGAGTATCTCGTGCCCGAGGAGCTCGACGAGGCCGCGCAGCCGGGCGTGCGGGTCAAGGCGCGCTTCGCCGGGCGTGACCTCGCCGGTTACGTCGTCGAGCGGAGCGACGTCGCCGAGCACACCGGGCGGCTGGCCCCGATCCGCACGGTCGTCTCGCCGGAGGCGGTGCTCACGCCGCAGGTCCTCGAGCTGGCCCGGCGGGTCTCGCGCCACCAGGCCGGCACGGTCATGGACGTGCTGCGGCTCGCGATCCCACCGCGGCACTCCCGCGCCGAGAAGGCGCTGCCCGTCGAGCCGCCGGCGGCCGACGAGACCGCGGCCGACGAGTCGGCGACGGACGAGCAGAGCGAAGGGGAGGACCTCCCTTCGCCTGCAGCCGTCCCCGAGGTGTGGCCGGGTACCGCGCCGGTGCGGCGTGGTGGTCGCGGGTCGCGGCGGGGGAGTCGCCACGGTGCGGCCTGGCTGGCCGGCCCTCGCGGCCG
>NZ_JBNFOF010000380.1:0-850 GCF_057364645.1 Janibacter sp. CFPM2_SD2 | reverse complement strand
GACTCGCTCGCAAGACCGTCGTGGCGACGCTGGGCGGCTGACCGTCGGTCAGCCGCCGAGGGCGGTGCGCATCGGCAGCAGCTTGGCCGCCGACTCGGCGACCTCGTCGGCCGCGACCGAGCCGGCGACGATGCCACACCCGGCGTAGAGGCGCAGCGAGGACGCGCTCTCGTAGGCGCCGCAGCGCAGCGCGATGCCCCACTCGCCGTCACCGGAGGCGTCCATCCAGCCGACGGGTCCGGCATAGCGACCGCGATCCATCTGCTCGAGCTCGGCGATGACCCCGTCGGCGACGAGGGTCGGCGTGCCGCACACCGCGGCGCTCGGGTGCAGCGAGGCGGCGAGCGCGAGCGAGGTCGAGTCGTCGTCGACGACTCCCGCGACGTCGGTCGCCAGGTGCATGACGTTGTTGAGGTGCAGGACGAAGGGGGAGTCCGGCACGTTGATCGAGGAGGTGTGTGCCGTCAGGGCGTCGGCGACCGAGCGCACGGCGTACTCGTGCTCCTCGAGGTCCTTGCTGCTGCGGGCGAGGGAGCCGGCGAGGGCGAGGTCGTGGCTGTCGTCGCCGGTGCGGCGGATCGTGCCGGCGAGGACCCGCGAGGTGACCAGGCCCCGCTCGAGGCGCACGAGCATCTCGGGGGTGGCGCCGACGAGACCGTCGACGGCGAAGACCCACGTCGTGTCGTAGTCCTCTGCGAGACGGGCGAGGACCCAGCGGGGGTCGATGCGCTGCTGCGCGGTGGCCCGCACGGAGCGGGCGAGCACGACCTTGTCGAGCTCGCCGGCGCTGATCCGGGCGACCGCCTCGTCGACCGCACAGGCCCAGCGGTCGGCGGTTGAGGTCGAGGTC
>NZ_JBNFOF010000379.1:0-863 GCF_057364645.1 Janibacter sp. CFPM2_SD2 | reverse complement strand
CGTGGCCGGCCGCCGTAGCGGCTGCGCGGTGCCGGGCGGTGCTGCGGCTTTGTGGGGCCGTGCGCCCACCGGCGAGCAGCCCCCGCACCGGGGCGAGGGTGTCGCCGGTGACCAGCCCGCGGTGCGCGAGCGCGAGCTCGTCGTCGAGCTCGTCGTCGATCCGCTCCTCGCCCTCGGTCCGCTCGCGGGCGAGTGCGTCGGCGAGGTCGCGGAAGAAGTAGGCGCCGCCACCCGCGAGCGCTTGGCGCACCCGGGTCTCGATCTCACCCAGCCCGGCTGCGTCGGGCACCGGCAGGGTCGTCGCGGCGCCGTCGGCGAGGTGCAGGCTGACCCACGCGTCGTCCCCGGGCAGGCTGCCGTGGGCGGCCCACAGGACCTCGCCCGTCGCCATGAGGTCGTCGAGATCGGCGCGCTCGCGTCGTCGACGCGCGCGGGCAGGACGAGGGACTCGAGGGCGCTCGCGGGGACCGGGGACGCCGCTCAGCTGCTCCACGGCCCGCAGCACACCGTCGCGCCCGCGCATCCGGCGCCCCACGCCCTGCCACCCGGGCAGGAATCGTGCGTACTGCCGCGGCTCGACGGGCTCCACCTCGTGCCGCAGCGCGGCGAGCGAGCGGCGGCGCAGGGTGCGCAGCACCTCGGCGTCGCAGAACTCGCCACCTCGTCCACCGCACTCGACCGGCAGCAGGTCGCCCTCGACGAGCCGGCCGGTCTGCACGAGGCGGCGCAGGGCATCGGTCGCCACGGCGCGACCGATGCCGTAGTGCGCGGCGAGGTCGGTGGCGGCGAAGGGGACGTGGGTGCGGGCGTAGCGCGTGACGAGGTCGCCGAGCGGGTCGTCCGTGGGCTGCAGGGCCGCCTCG
>NZ_JBNFOF010000378.1:0-904 GCF_057364645.1 Janibacter sp. CFPM2_SD2 | reverse complement strand
CGGGAGCCGCAGGCGGACAGGCCGAGAGCGGCGATCGCGACGAGCACCGTCAGGCCGCGGCTGGGCTCGACGAAGAAGTCCCACATGCCGACGGCGGTGAGCGCCAGGGTCGCCGCGCGCTGGCGGTGGGTGCGGGCGGCGCCGAGGGCCATGCCCAGGGCGAAGAGCCACAAGACGGACCCGGGCAGGCCACGCGTCGCGCCGGTCGACTCCGGGACGAGGATCCACCGGGGCACCAGGGCGACCGCGGCCAGGGCCATGCTCCACGCCCACGGGTGGCGCACGTGGAGCCGCCCGAGCGCGGGCACGGAGACGAGCGCGAGGGCGAGCACGCTGCAGGCGAGCAGGGCCTCGATGAACCACAGGTTGATCCGGGCGCCCCACTCGACCTCGCCCACGAGCCAGTTGACGAGCAGCACGTTCTCCCAGCCGTAGCCCGAGGCGGTGACCAGCCCGAAGAGGGCGACCGCCATCGACGGCACCGCGAAGGTCGCGATCGAGCGCAGGCCGCGTCGGCGCCGCTCCGCGGGCCGCGGGTCGTCGAGGGTGAACTTGGTGAGCGACCAGCCGGCGAGGGCGAGGAGGGTGTGCGCGCCGCCGGGGACGGAGATGATCCCGAGGTGGCTGGCGCAGATCGCCAGGGCGGCGAGAGCGCGCACGACGACGGGTGTCTCGGCCCAGCGCACGACGCGTCCGGGGGTGCCGGCCTGCGCCGCGAGACGACGAAGGGGGACCCGGTGCCAGCCGTCGGGGAGGGGCCCGAGGCCCGCTCGAGGGCGACCGAGGTCTGCACGAGGCTGTAGGAGTCCCCGCCCAGCTCGGCGAAGGAGCGGTCCGGGTCGACGTCCTCGCGCGCAGGGCGGCGGCGACGAGGGCGACGGTGGGCGGCGAGCTGGTCGCCGGA
>NZ_JBNFOF010000377.1:0-939 GCF_057364645.1 Janibacter sp. CFPM2_SD2 | reverse complement strand
GACGAGCGCGTGACCGAGCGCGACCTCGCCGACCTCCTCGCGAGCCGCCCTGTCGGCGAGCACCTCGACGAGCAGGGCGACCTCGCGCAGCGCGGCGTCGGTGCGCAGCAGTCGAGGGGTCGCGGTGTGCAGCACGGTGAAGAACTCGAGCACGAGGTCGTGCCGCCAGCGCAGGTGCGCCTCCTCGTGGGCGACGACGGCGGCGAGCTGGTCGTCGGGCAGCGCCTGCGCGGCCTCGGTGAGCACCAGGCGTGAGCCGGCGCCCGGGAGGCAGTAGGCCGAGGGGCGTTGCGAGGGCAGCACCCGGGTGTGGTCGCCCTCGTGCCGGCCGACGAGGTCGACGAGCTGCCGGTGCTGGGCGCGCGCGGCGCGGATGCGGGTGCCGACGTCGTGCCCGTTGACCAGCAGGCGCACGAGGACGCCGAGCCCGGCGACGGCGGCGACGACGAGGACGACGATCTCGGGGGTGGACCAGAGCGGCCCGTGGTGCACGAGCGCCAGTGGTGCCGCGGTGAGCAGGCAGAGCACGGCGGAGAGGGAGAGCGACTGCCAGACGAGGAGTGCAGCGCGGGGGCTGGTGCGCAGCCGCTCGATCCGCGCGAGCAGGCGCGGAGCGGTGAGGAGCGCCGCTGCGCAGAGCAGCAGCAGGGCAGCGATCACCCGTGCGAGTCTGCCGCACCCCGGCCGCGGCGCCGTCGTGGCCGGTCGCCGCGTGCCTCCACCTCGGCCATCGCCTCGCGCACGGCGGCCAGGTCGTCGGCGCTCGCCTCCGACAGGAAGTGCAGGATCGCCGCCTGCCGCTCCCGGTCGCTCAGGTCGTGCAGCGGGCTGCGCATGGCCTCCGCGGTGAGCGACTCCCGGCTGGCGGCCGGGCGGTAGCGCCAGGCGCGCCCGTCGCGCTCGCGGGCGGTCACCCCCCCCGTTCTCAGCGAGAGGAGA
>NZ_JBNFOF010000376.1:0-950 GCF_057364645.1 Janibacter sp. CFPM2_SD2 | reverse complement strand
ACGCCGCCCAAGCACGCCGTCGTCGGCATGGTGCGCGGGCTCGCCGCCGACCTCGTCGGCACCGGCGTCACCGCCGTCGCCGTGAGCCCCGGCAGCACCGACACCCCGATGCTCGCGGCGACGGCCGCCCTCTACGGCACGACGAGCGAGCACCTCGCCAAGCACCAGCTGCTCCGCCGCCCCCTCGACCCCGACGAGATCGCCGCCACCGTGAGCCTGTGCTGCTCCCCCGCCGGAGCCGCGCTCAACGGCGGCGTCGTCGCCGCCGACGGGGGGTTCAGCGGATGACCGCCCGGTTTGCCCCCGGCTACGAGGCCCGGATCCGCCACGACGTGCGGGCCTACGACGACGGCCTGCTCGTCGGCGGCTCCCCGCTGCGGGCCGTGCGCCTCGGGCGCCGCCGCCCGCGAGCGCGTCGTCGACGGTCGCCTCGTCGTGCGCGGCCCCGCCGACGAGCCCCTCGTCGCCCGCCTCGTCGACGGCAACCTCGCCGACCCCGTGCTCCACGGCGCCGGCCCCGACCCATCGGAGATCACCGTCGTCATCCCGATCCGCGACCGGCCCGAGCAGCTCGCACGAGCCCTCGACGCCCTCGACGGGTTGCGCTGCATCGTCGTCGACGATGCATCGCACGACCCCGACGGGGTCGCCCGGGTCGCCGCCGACCACGGCGCGCGGGTCATCTCCCTGCCCGTCAACCTCGGCCCCGCCGGGGCCCGCAACGCCGGCGTTCTCGCGGTGGAGACCCCCTTCGTCGCGCTCGTCGACTCCGACGTCCAGGCCGACGCTGCGATGCTGCGCCGGCTGGCCCGACACTTCGCCGACGACCAGGTAGCGCTCGTCGGGCCCCTCGTGCGCAGCCGGGCCCGCGCCCGACGACCCCGCCGTGGTTCCGAGCGCTACGAACGAGCAGGTCTCCTCGCTCGCCCTCGGGCGCCCGCGCCTGCTCG
>NZ_JBNFOF010000375.1:0-960 GCF_057364645.1 Janibacter sp. CFPM2_SD2 | reverse complement strand
GGTGTGGCGGCGCATCGCCTCGGGGTCGTCGGGCGACGAGGACGAGGTCGGCCCCCTGCGCCGCGAGCTGCTCGGCGAACTCGCGCCCGATGCCGGCGGTCGCGCCGGTGACCAGTGCCGTGCTCATGCGCCCAGGGTCCGGTCGAAGAGCTCGCGCAGCTCGCGCCAGTGCCGGTCCTCGCCGGCCTGCTGGTGGCTCGCGGTGTCGGTCATCGTGTAGCCGTGCGGGGCGTCGGGGTAGACGGCGGTCGTCGCGGTGAGCCCGTGCTCGGCGAGCGTGCGGTCGAGCAGCGCGACGCTCTCGGGCGGCATCGACTGGTCCTTGTCGGCGTGCCCGTAGACGAACTCCGCTGTGGCAGAGGCGAGTCGCAGGTGCGGGCTGTCCGGTTCGTCGGTGGCCAGACGCGCACCGTGGAAGCCGCCGCACGCCGCGACGCTCGGCTCGATACCGGCGACGCGGGTCGAGAACTTCGCACCCATGCAGTAGCCCGTGACGCCGATCGGCCCGTCGGTCACGCCGTCGAGCGCCCGCAGCGCGGCGACGTGCGCGGGGTGTCCCGCTCCATCGCCGGCCCGTCGAGCGCGGCGAGATAGGGCGCGGCGACCGCGCCGTAGGCGGCCCGCTCCTCGGGGATCCGCAGGTCGGTGCGGGGCGTCGTCTCGGCGGCCGTGCCGGAGCGGTACATCGTGTTGGGCGCGAGGACGATGTAGCCCCACGACGCGATGCGGTCGGCCATCTCCTCGATGCGGGCCCGCAGCCCGAGCGCGTCGATGCACAGCAGGACGCCGGGGTGCGGCTGGTCGTCGGGCCGGGCGACGACGGCCTCGGCCGTCCCGTCCGCCGCGGGATCTCGATGAAGGGGCGCATGCTCCGCACGCTAACGACCCCCCCCATTCCCCGTGGCCAGCCGCCGGTCCGCGTCCGTGAAATGCGACGCGCAGCGCGACCCCGAGCATCAC
>NZ_JBNFOF010000374.1:0-961 GCF_057364645.1 Janibacter sp. CFPM2_SD2 | reverse complement strand
TGCGCGGCGGCACCGGGGAGCCGCAGGGTCAGCAGCTGGCAGGACCCGCACGAGGTGGACCTCGCCTTCGCGCGCTGCCTGGCGACCCTGCTCGGCAGCGGCGTCCACACGGTCGTCGCCACCCACGAGCCGGTGCTGCTCGACCTCGCCGACGGGCTCGCGGACCAGTCCGGTCGGGGCCCCGAGGGGCTGGAGTACCAGTTCTTCCTCGGCGCCGACCCGCAGCTGCAGCTGCGCACCGCCGACGCCGGCCACCGGGTGCGCATCCTCGTGCCCTACGGCCCGATGTGGCTCGAGCACCTGCACGACCTGGCCCGGCGTCCCTCGGGGCTGCGCCGTCTCGCCGAGACGCTCACCGGTCGGTCCTGACCACACCCATGACGACAGGAGCACTGATGACCACCACCGCGATCTACGGAGTCGGAGCGATGGGTGGCGCCATCCTCGACGGCCTCACCGCACACGGCGAAGGGGAGGTCCTCGCCGTCGCGCGCACCCCCGAGCGCGCCACCGAGATGCGCGAGCACTACGCCGACCGGCCCGCGGTCGAGGTCGTCGACGTGACGGCGGCCGCGGCCCGCGCTGACGTCCACCTCGTCGTCGTCAAGCCCTATGCCGTGGCGGAACTGCTCGCGCAGGTGCGCGACTCCCTTCGCCCCGGCTCGGTCGTCGTCTCCCTCGCGCTCGGCGTCTCCCTCGCCGACCTCGCCGCAGCCCTGCCGGACGGGGTCGCCGCTGTCCGGGGCATGCCCAACACCCCGGCCCGCGTCGGCCAGGGGATGACCGTGCTCAGCCCCGCCGCCGATGTCACCGACGGGCAGCTGCAGCTCGTGCGCGACGTGCTCGCGCCGACCGGCGGCACCCTCGTCCTCCCCGAGGCGCAGCAGGCGCGGCCACGGCCCTGTCCGGGTCGGCGCCGGCCTACTTCTACCTCGTCGTCGAGGCCGAGCTCGACGCCGGC
>NZ_JBNFOF010000373.1:0-981 GCF_057364645.1 Janibacter sp. CFPM2_SD2 | reverse complement strand
ACCGGGGCCATCGTCGCCGTAGCCCCGCGACGAGGTCGGCGAGCACGGCACCGGCCTCGACCGAGGCGAGCTGGTCGGGGTCGCCGACGAGGAGCAGCCGGGCGCTCGGGCGCAGGGCCTCGAGCAGGCGGGCGGTGAGCGTCAGCGACAGCATCGAGGCCTCGTCGACGACGACGATGTCGTGGGGCAGCGGGTTGCCCCGGTCGCGCCTGAAGCGGTTGCCGCTGTCGGGCCGCCACCCGAGCAGCCGGTGGACGGTGACGGCCTCGATGTCGGTGCCGAGGCGCTGCCGGTCCTGCTCGGGCATGTGGCCCAGGGAGCCGAGGACCGACTCGCGCAGCCGGGCGGCGGCCTTGCCGGTCGGGGCGGCCAGGGCGATCCGCGACCGGTGACCGGTGGCCTCGGCCTGCTCGAGCAGCAGGGTGAGCAGCCCGGCGACGGTGGAGGTCTTGCCGGTCCCCGGGCCACCGGCGAGCACGGTCGTCAGGCGCCCGGCGGCAGCCCGGACCGCGTCGCGCTGCTCGCCCCAGCCCGTGCTGGGGAAGACGCGCTCCAGTCCCGCCTCGAGCATCTGCTCGTCGACCTCGGGGGCAGCCGTCTCGGCCCGGCGCTGCAGGTCCTGGGCGACCTGGACCTCTTCGCGGTGATAGCGGTCGAGGTAGACGAGGTCGTGCTCGACGAGCAGCACTCCTGCCTCGGCGAGTGCGCTGCCCCGCACCTGCTCGAGCCACGCGGGCGTCGGCGGCAGCTCGACCCCGCCCGGCCGCTGGGTGGAGGTGTCCTCGACCGCGCCCGGCCGCTGGGTGGAGGTATCCCCGACCGGATAGTCGGTCGCAGTCACCTCGAATGCCTCGGCGAGCAGCTCGCGGGCGTGCTCCGGGTCGAGGCTCGTCGATCCCTCGCGGGCGGCACGCACGACGAGGGCGAGCGTCACCCGTGCCAGGGGATCTTCCTCGCCCACCAGCGTCGCGAGCCGGCTCG
>NZ_JBNFOF010000372.1:0-991 GCF_057364645.1 Janibacter sp. CFPM2_SD2 | reverse complement strand
GGCTGGTCGGTGCGGCCGGGGGCGCCACGCCTTGCGCTCGGCGACACCGGCCACCTGGGCGACGAGGGCGTCCCGGCCGGCGGCGTCGAGGGTGGCGAGGGTGCGGCCCGAGAGGCGCACGCGGGAGCGCGGCGCGGGACGGCAGGTCGACAGGCCGACGATCGCGTCGTGGGCGTCGGCGATGGAGACACCCCACGGGTCGCGGGGCTGGTGCATGGCGTGGGTGTGGCCGTCGAGGATCCGCGCCGCGGACGCCGCCCGTCGCCCCGGCTGGGTGAAGGACCGGTCGGACTCCGGCAGGCCGCGCGGCCAGCGCTCGGCGACGATCGCGGGGTCGACCTCGGCCGCGGGGTCGGTGACGTGGACGAGCAGGTCCTCGAGGCCGGCGAGGCGCAGCTCGGCGGCGACGGCCTCGATGGCTGCCGCCTTTTCGGTGAGGAGGAGGACGGAGCGGCGTTCGCCCGCGGTCTGGGCGATGACCGAGGCGACGAGGCGGGCGACGCCGGTGCCGGGCGGGGCGTCGACGTAGAGGTCCTCGCCCGCGGCGACCCGGTCGAGCACCGTCTGCTGGTCGGCCGTGACGTCGAGGACGGCGGAGTCGGCGACGCTCGGGGCCGGTGCCTCGGGCGAAGGGAGCGCCTCGCCCGCGCGCAGGCCGCCGCCGGCCTGCCGGCGAGACGGCCGGAGTCGACGATGCGGGACAGGTCGGCCAGCGCCTCGGCCTTGCCGTAGGGGAAGGCGGCGACGACGATCCGCTGCGTGATGTTGAGCTCGGGCAGGTCGGCGCACTGCTCGCGCAGCGCCTCGAGCACGGGGGTGGGGTTGAATCCGCCGCCCTCCGTGCGGCCGAGGTCGGCCAGCGCCTCGCCGTCGATGTCGCGCCGCAGGGCGCGGCGCAGATAGGTGAGCAGCACGGGGTTGATCTCGACGCGGGGCGCGAGGTCGAGCGCGAAGTCGGGTCCGGGCCGCAGCCGGCGCAGCGCGCGCGGCG
>NZ_JBNFOF010000371.1:0-994 GCF_057364645.1 Janibacter sp. CFPM2_SD2 | reverse complement strand
GCAGGCGGCCGGACGGTGCGCCGAAGCCGCCGGGGGCGCGCCCTGTCCCCCACCGGCGCCGACGAGGTCGAGGCGACGGCGGTCGCCGCCCTCGCCGACGAGCAGAGCGGCCGGGCGCTGCGCTCGGGCAGCCTGCTGCGGCCGCTGTCGTACGCAGGATTCGGCGAGGTCGAGCTCGACGACGCGGTGGCGACCCCCCTTCGCCTGCTGCCGCCACTGCCCGACGACGCCCCGGAGGAGCCGACCGCCCCCGACGAGACGGAGCGTGCCCTGACGCAGGCCCGCGACGACCTGCGCGAGCCGAGCGCGAGCTCTCGGCAGCCCGCCTCGACGAGTCGCGGCTGCGCTCCGAGCTCGTCGCCGCGCGCGACCGGACGACGACTGCTGAGGCCCGTGTGACGAGTGTGACTCACATCATCACCGACCTCGAGACACGCCGGGCGCGATGAATTTGCGCTAGATCCCTGCTACGGCGCGGGATCATGGGCCCATGAGCACGGCACGCACCACCTCCGACCGCACTGCCCCCACCGATCTGCCCACGTGGGCGATCCAGGCGGAGGACCTCGAGGCCATGCTGGCGACCAACGACGACGAGGTCGACACCGCGGCCATCCCGCGACTGGCCTTCCGTGACGCCGTCGAGGAGGCCGCCGCCCCCGGCGCCACCACCGTCGCCCCGGTCGAGGAGGCCCCCGTGGCCACCCCGGAGCCCGCCGCGGCGCCGGTCGGCCACAACCTGCGCCACCGCCACGCCAGCCCAGAGTCGGTCGCCGCGATCCGTCGCAACCTCATCGCCGTCGCCTGCGTGCTCACCGCCGTCGTCCTCATCGGTGCGGCCGCGACCTGGCTCGCCGGCTGGATCGCCCTCGGCGTCTGGACCCTCTGCGTCGTCGCCGGCACCGTCGCCCTGCGCCGCGCCAACTCGCCGCTACACCGCGCGGCACAGCCGCTACAGCGCCCGCCACGCCTGATCGCCCGCAGCGCGAAGGGG
>NZ_JBNFOF010000370.1:0-1018 GCF_057364645.1 Janibacter sp. CFPM2_SD2 | reverse complement strand
GGGTGCGGATGACGAGGTTGTCGGGGCGCCCCCCTTCGTCGTCGTGGTGCTGCCGGATCAGCCGACGATGGCGTCGACGAAGGCCTCCGGCACGAAGGGCGCGAGGTCGTCCGGCCCCTCGCCGAGGCCGACGAGCTTCACCGGCACCCCGAGCGTGCGCTGCACGGCGACGACGATGCCGCCCTTGGCCGTGCCGTCGAGCTTGGTGAGCACGACACCGGTGACGTCTACGGCCTCGGCGAAGATCTTCGCCTGGGCCAGGCCGTTCTGCCCGGTCGTCGCGTCGAGGACGAGGAGCACCTCGTCGATGGGGGTCTGCTTCTCGATGACGCGCTTGACCTTGGCCAGCTCGTCCATGAGGCCGACCTTGTTGTGCAGGCGACCGGCGGTGTCGACGATCACCGCGTCGGCCTCGGTGTCCGCGGCCGCCTTGACCGCGTCGAAGGCCACGGCCGCGGGGTCCGCGCCCTCACGGTCGCTGCGGATCGTCGGGACGCCGACCCGGGCGCCCAGGTCTCGAGCTGGTCGGCCGCCGCGGCGCGGAAGGTGTCGGCCGCTCCGAGCACGACGTCGCGGTCGTTGGCGACGAGCACGCGGGCGAGCTTGCCGACGGTCGTCGTCTTGCCGGTGCCGTTGACCCCGACGACGAGGATGCAGGCGGGGCGACCGTCGACGCGCGAGGCGGCCAGGCCGCGGTCCATGGTCGGGTCGACGAGGCGCAGCAGGTCGGCGTAGAGCCAGTCCTTGGCGACCTCGGGGTCGGTCGTGCCGTCGACGGAGACGTGCTCGCGCAGCGAGTCGACGAGCTCGGTCGTCGGCTCCATGCCCAGGTCGGCGACGAGCAGGGTGTCCTCGACCTCCTCCCAGTCCTCCTCGGAGAGCTTGCCCTGCGACAGCAGCGCGAGCAGGCCCTTGCCGATCGCGCCGTTGGAGCGGGCCAGCCGGGTGCGCAGCGAGCGCATCCGGTCCTTCGTCGGGGGCGGGGGTGTCGGAGCTCGGGCTCGACGGCGGCCTGCTC
>NZ_JBNFOF010000369.1:0-1028 GCF_057364645.1 Janibacter sp. CFPM2_SD2 | reverse complement strand
CGCCGCCGCCCACGCCGCGAGCCCCATGAGCCACGTGCCGACCGGGCCGTAGACGCTCGTCGCCTCGCGCCACGGGTCCTGGACGAGGCGCACGACCGGGTCGGCCCCGCCCCGCCAGTCCGCCGGCACGACGGACCACGGGTCGCCGCCCTCGACGAGGATCCGCCCGTAGGCGGCGTAGTTCGTGTGGTCGGCGGTGCCGAAGGGCGCGGTCAGCAGCACGAGCACCGCGAGCAGCCCGACGTGCCACCACCGCACGCGAAGGGGGCTCGGCCGCCGCACGTACCGCCACAGGGAGGCCGCGCCGAGCAGGTAGCCGGTGGTCTGCAGCGCGACGACGGTCCAGCCGCCGAGCCGCCACGGGAGCGAAGGGGGAGCCCAGCCCCGGTCCCCGAGCGGCGGGAGGGCGAGCGAGGTGCCGCTCGCACCGACGAGGAGCAGCAGCCCGATGCCGGCGACGAGCAGACCGACCCCGAGCGGGTCGACCTCCCCTTCGTCCTCGTGACTCACGACAGGAAGCGTCGGGCCAGCAGCGCCGTCGACACGTCGCGCAGCTGCATGGCCCGGTGCACGCGGCCCTTGATGTCGTTGCCCGTGCGGCGGTGGGTCAGCTCGACGGGGACCTCGACGACCCGGCGCCCGGCGCGCAGCACGTCGACGAGCATCGCCGCCTCGACGCCCCCAGCCGCTCGGCGAGCGGGTGCGCGTCGGCGAAGGTCTCGCGGGTCAGGGCCCGCATGCCGTTGAGCGGCTGCTCGACGACCCGCCCGGTCATCGCCTCGATCTGGGCGCGGGCGAGCCGGACGACCCGGCCCGAGCCGAGCGACGAGGCGCTGCGGGGGATGTTGGCCACCGTGAGGTCCGCCGACCCGATGAGCACGGGCAGCAGGAGCGGCTCGAGGTTGGCCGCCGACTCGGCCAGGTCGGCGTCGGCGAAGAGCAGCACGTGCTCGCGCCCGCCGCTGCGCTGCTCGTGCTCGACGAGCCGGGCCACCCGGTCTCGAGGCGGCCGCCTTGCCGCGGTTGGC
>NZ_JBNFOF010000368.1:0-1051 GCF_057364645.1 Janibacter sp. CFPM2_SD2 | reverse complement strand
CGGCCCCGTGCGGGCGGGCCGCGGAGCACCTGCGTGAACGGCCTGCGGCAGGCCGTCGACCCACTGCCCGGCGACGCCCGCGGACTGCTGCCCGCGCTCGTCATCGGTGACACTTCGATGACGCCGCAGGAGCTCACCGACGACATGCTCGTCACCGGCATGTCGCACCTGTCGGCGGTGAGCGGGTCCAACGTCGCGGTCGTCCTCGCGGCCCTCGTCGGTGTGGGTCGACTGCTCGGCCTGCCGCGCCGCTGGCGACCCTGGGTCGCGGGGGTCGGGCTGGCCTTCTTCGTCGTGCTCGCCCGGCCCGAGCCGAGCGTCATCCGGGCGGCGACCATGGGGGCGATCGGGCTGCTCGGCATGAGCACCGACCGGCGCGGCGCGGGCACCCCCGCGCTGTGCTGCGCGGTCCTCGCGCTGCTCGCGCTCGACCCATGGCTCGCACGCTCCTACGGCTTCGTCCTGTCGACACTCGCGACGCTGGGGCTGCTGCTCTTCGTCCGGCCGTGGTCGGCAGCGATCAACGCTCACCTCCCGCGCCGTCTCCACCTCGTCGGCCCGGCCGTGGCGATCCCGGTCGCGGCGCAGCTCGTCTGCGGACCGGTCGTCGTCCTGCTGCAGGGCAACGTGAGTCTTGTTGCCGTCGTCGCCAACCTCGTGGCGGCCCCCTTCGTCGCACCGGCCACGGTCCTGGGCGTCACCGCCGCCCTCGTGGCCGTCGTGAGCGGAGCGCTGGCGGGGCTCGTCGCCTGGTGCGGCGCCCCCTTCGCCCTGGCCATCGCGTGGACCGCCCGGGTGAGCGCGGACGTCCCCGGCGGGGCGATGCCGTGGCCCGATGGTCCGCCCGGCGCGGTCCTGCTCGCGCTCGTCACCGGGGTGGTCGTCCTCGGTGGGCCCTGGGCGATCCGGCACTCGCGGGGCAGCCCGCTCGTGGCGATCGCCCTCGTCGTCGTGGTCGCCGTCGGTGCGGTGCCTCCCGCAGCCTCGCCTGGCCGCCGCCGGGGTGGCGGCTCGTCGCCTGCGACGTCGGGGCAGGGGGACGGGCTCGTCC
>NZ_JBNFOF010000367.1:0-1065 GCF_057364645.1 Janibacter sp. CFPM2_SD2 | reverse complement strand
GGTGCAGCCGCGTCTCGACGGCCGCGGCCCAGCTGCCGAAGGCCGCGACCGGGTGCCCGCGCCGGGGTCGCCGGAGCGCGAGGTCGGCGACCCAGCCGAGGCGAGCCGAGCGCGACCTGGTCGAGGCGACGGCCACGGTGGGCCGTGCTCACGCCCCGCCCTTGATCGTCAGCACCTGGCCCGAGACGACGAGGTCGACCCGGTCGGCGGAGGCGGCGATGCGCTGGTTGAGCCAGCCCAGACGGTCGGCGAAGATCCGCCCGGACCGGTGCTCCGACACCAGCCCCCAGCCGACCTCGTTGGTCACTGCCACGGCGAGATCCGTTGCGCGCCAAGCTGCTTCGAGGTCCTCGACGCGCTGCTCGAGGGCGCCGACCCAGTGGTGCTCGGGCGCCTCCCAGGCCTCGATCTCGTCGAGCTGTGCGGTCAGCCAGGTGCCGAGGCAGTCGAGCAGGACCGGACCCTCTGCGTCCCACAGTGCGCTCGCGGCGTCCGTGCTCTCGACGGTCGACCAGGTCTCCGGTCGCCGCTCGCGGTGGGCCGCGACGCGCGCCGCCCAGTCGGCGTCGTCGCGCTGCGGACCGGCGGCGAGATAGGTGACGGGCGTGCCCTCGGGCAGATGTGGGGGCAGCAGGAGCGACTCGGCGTGCCGGGACTTGCCCGACCGCACACCGCCGGTGACGAGGACACGCATGCTCACCACGCCACCGTCAGCAGGACGAGCAGCACGGTGAGAGCCACCTCGACACCGGCCCCGATGACATCGCCACCCACACCGCCGAAGGTGCTGGCGGCCTTGTCCCGGAGCGAGATCGCCGCCCAGATGGCGACGGGGACGGCCGCTGCCGCCACGAGGACGGCTCGAGTGGTCATCCAGAACGGCGCCGTGGAGCTCCCGTCACCCAGTCCCCCCAGCAGCAGGGCGACCGGCAGCACCGATGCCACGAGGAGGGCGCCGACGGCGAGGACCACGAGCACGGCCCCGGCGAAGGGCACGGTGCCGACGAAAGGCGGCCCCCGAGCTTCGAGCCCCGGTGCGGCCTGCTGCCCCGCGACCGCAGACGG
>NZ_JBNFOF010000366.1:0-1077 GCF_057364645.1 Janibacter sp. CFPM2_SD2 | reverse complement strand
CCGCCCCGTCGCCCCCGGCCCAGTGGCGCCGGAGCGCTCGGCATGTGGGGGCTCGTCGCCCTGCTCGCTCTCGTCCCCTGGGTCGTCATCGCCCTGCGCGACCGGGTCCACCGCCGCGCCGCGGGCGAGACCCCGACGTCGCGGATCTGGCACTCCCCCACCGCGATCGCGCTCACCGTGCTCTTCGGCGTGCAGTCGACCAATGCCTACGTGCAGTTCGGCTGGCTGCCGCAGATCTACCGCGACGCGGGACTGTCGGCCGCGACCGCCGGCCTGCTCACCTCGGTGCTCGCCGCGCTCGGCATCTTCGGCGGGTTGCTCATGCCGACCGTCATCGCCCGCAGCCGCGACCTGTCCGCGTGGATGATCGGCTTCGGGACGCTCGCCGTCGCCGGCTACCTCGGTCTGCTCCTCGCGCCGGCGACCGTGCCGTGGTTGTGGGCGGTGCTGCTCGGTCTGTCGGGATTCGCCTTCCCCACCGCCATCGCCCTCATCGCGGCCCGCACGCACAATCCCCACGTGACGGCCCAGCTCTCGGGCTTCGTCCAGCCGGTCGGCTACCTGCTCGCGGGCATCGGCCCCTTCGCCGTCGGTCTCCTGCACGAGCTGACCGGCGGCTGGACCGTGGTGCTCCTGCTGCTCATGACGACCGGTGTCGGCATCACCCTCGCCGGCCTGCGCGTCGCTCGCCCGGTGCTCGTCGACGACGAGATCGGCGTCAGCTCTCCCACGCCCTGAGGCACGCGGCGGCAGCGGCCCCCGGGTCGGCGGCGCCCATCACCTCGCGCACGACCGCGATGCCGGCGACACCCGTGCGGGAGAGGGTCGCGACGTCGGCGAGCGTGACGTCCCCGATGGCGACGACGGGCAGCTGCGTCGCCGCGATCCGAAGGGGGTAGCCCGCCAGCCCGATCGGCGGACGGCCCACGTCCTTCGTCGGCGTGGGACGGAAGGGCCCGCTGCCCAGGTAGTCCGGACGGTGCGCACCGGTGCGCGCGTCGGCCTCACGGACGTGGTCGAGGGTGCCGGCGGTCAGCCCGACGAGCGCGTCGGCGCCGAGGAGGCGCGCGCTCGCCG
>NZ_JBNFOF010000365.1:0-1093 GCF_057364645.1 Janibacter sp. CFPM2_SD2 | reverse complement strand
CGCCTGCGGCGAGGGCGCCGACCCCGCCGCCGCGAGCACCGGGACCGGCCCCTGGGGCAGCGCCCGGCGCAGTCGACCGACGTCGACCTCCCCTTCGTGCTCGGCGAGGTCCGCCCAGCGCAGACCGTCCTCGTGCTCGACGGCGACGGTCGCGTCGAGACCGCCCGCGCCGAAGGCCGCGTCGACGAGCACGGGCGAGCCGTGACGGGCAAGGACGGTCGCGGTGACGGCCGCGAGGGTGGAGACGCCCAGCCCGCCGGAGGCGCCGGTGACGATGACGATCGGGTGCATGCCCTCGACCCTGCCGCGCGAGCAAGTGCGGGGAGTCCCCCTTCGTCAGCCTGTGGACGGACCGACCGGAGCCCGCGAGCCTGTGGACGACGAGCGATGACACCGTGCCCGGAAAAGGGGACGGCCCCGGCGGGGGAGCGCCGGGCGTCAACGCGAGGGCTCGGGGGGGGAGGGAGCCGTGCGTTGGCCGCTCAACCCGAAGGGAGCAGCTGAGAACAAGAGTAACTCGCGTGAGCAGAAAGGCAATTCGGATGCGCCACGACGCGCCGAGCGGCCCTAGCCCAGGCGGCCGGCCCGCACCGAGTCGGCCACGCGCCACCCCTCCTCCGCACCGGCGACGAGCGAGTCGCCGCAGTGCGTGAGCCACAGGACGACCCCGGGCTGGCCACCGTGGACATAGCCGTTGAGCGAGCCGAGATAGGCGGGGCCGCCCTCGTGGCCGTGCCCGGCCTCGGGCACCGCCACCCCCGTCGGGTCGAGCCCGGTCGCGGCGATGAGCGCCCGCTCGACGGCCCGGGCGACGAGGCCGTTGCCCACGACGAAGGGCCGGGTCGCCGCGATCTCCGCGTGGACGATCGAGGCGACGACCAGGGCCGGGGCCTCACTGGCGTTGCGCATCAGCTCGATGATTCCGTCGAGCCGCCCACGCAGCTCGGTCCCCGTCGGGGCCGGTCCGAGGTCGCTGAACTCCTCGCACCCCTCCCCCTCGACCCGCGGCCGCCCGAGCTGGTCGCGGTCGGTGACCAGCTGCGCCGCGGCGGCGGTGTGCAGCCGGGCGAGCGCCTGCCCGGGCGACGCGGGT
>NZ_JBNFOF010000364.1:0-1164 GCF_057364645.1 Janibacter sp. CFPM2_SD2 | reverse complement strand
ACGAGCGCCCGCCGGAGGCCGGCGCGCCGACGCTCACCGACCGGGTGCAGGAGTGGAGGTCCCGCGACTCGGGGTGCGGGTGCGGGACCTGCGCTGGCGGGCGAAGGGGGCGGCCACGACGCCTCGCCGCGCGGGAGGGCGTCGTGGCCGGCGACATCGCAGACGTCCTCGCGAGGGACCGGGTCGTCGTCCTCGCGGAGTGGTCTCCCGGTGCCCGGGTGAGGCCGGACGCCCTGGCTGCGGCCACGGCCTGGGCCGAAGGGGGCTTCGGTGTCCTCGTCGTCGCGGCCCGCGACCGTGGGTGCGGCTGGCCGCACCCCACCTGCCGCGGGCGTCGCGCTCGTGCGGCGGCGCAACACCGCCTACGACTTCGGCTCGTGGGCGCACGCCCTGGCGACCTGGCCGGCGGTGGCGCGCAAGGACCTCGTCGTCCTGACCAACGACTCCCTCGTCGGCCCGCTCGGGCCGCTCGACGAGCTCGTCCGTCGCATCGACGCCGGTACGAGCGATGTCTGGGCGGCGACCGCCAACCACCACCCGGCGGAGCACCTGCAGAGCTATCTGCTCGCGGTCCGTGGTGGCGCGCTCGCCCGCGAGCCGCTCGCGGGGTTCTTCGTGCGGGTGCGCCCGCTGGAGTCCAAGCGTGCGGTCGTCGAGGCCTACGAGATCGGGCTCACCACCACCGTCGATGCCGCCGACCTGACCCGCGAGACCGGCTGGACCCATGACGAGCTCGGACTCCCGCTCGACGTCGACCTCTCCCTGCACGGCTGGCGATCGCTCCTGGCGGCGGGCTTCCCCTTCGTCAAGCGGATGCTGCTCACGGCGCCGCAGTACGCCGACCAGCGCTCGGAGGTCGCCGCCGTCGTGGCGTCGCTGCGCGATGAGGGCCGCTCGACGCCCTAGGCTCCCGCCGTGGACCAGCACAGCCAGATCAGCCTGCCCGGAGGCGGGACGACGACCCTGCACGCCGCCGGGACCGACGCGACGTCGGCCCCCTTCGTCCTCGTCATGCCGGCCATGGGGGTGCCGGCGGGCTACTACGGCCCCTTCGTCGACGAGCTCGCGCGGCACGGCGTGGCCGCCGGCGTCGCCGACTACACCGGGCAGGGCGATGCGACGCCGCACGTCGGCCGTGGACGCGACCTCGGCTACCGACGGACC
>NZ_JBNFOF010000363.1:0-1165 GCF_057364645.1 Janibacter sp. CFPM2_SD2 | reverse complement strand
CCGGGTCGCGACGACCTCGCGAGCCGGCTCGACGGCTTCGCCGGCGACCTGCGGCGACAGGCCGGGGACCAGGACGAGGTGAGCACGACAAGGCCGGGGCGCCCCTTCGCCCCGGGCGTGAGCCCCGAGCCCGCCACCGGGGACGGCGACACGGACACCAAGCCGGGGCACGGCATGACCAAGATCGCCCGCTCCCCCGGCGCGGAGCTGCCCGAGGGGCTCGACCCGGACGACCCCGGTGTGCCCGAGCTGATGCAGACGGAGCAGGGCCGCGAGCTGCTGCAGTGGCTCGCCGACGAGGGCATCGAGGTCGTCGTGGGCGGCAACGGCGGCACCTTCTACAACCCCGGCACCGACGTCATCGTCCTCGGTTCGACGGCCGACGAGTGGTCGCTCATCCACGAGGCGAGCCACGCCCGCTCGGACATCGAGGGCCTGACCGTCGAGACCACCGAGGTCACCCGCGACGAGTACGTCACGGCGCAGATCGACGGCGAGGTCGAGGCGATGACCCAGGAGGCCTACTACTACCAGGCCACCGACGGCGAGAGCTCGCTGTCGACCGACGAGCAGCACATCACCAACTACCTCGTGGCCCACGACGAGGCCGTCGCCGCCGGCGCGACCCCCGAGGAGGCCGACGCCGCCGGGCGCGCCGCGATCCGCGAGCTCTTCGAGAGCGGCTACTACTCCCCGTCGACGGGCGACGGCGACGAGACCTACATGGACTACTACGGCGAGCAGTGGGACGAGGACAACTCATGACCGACATCGCGACCATCTCGACGACGACGGACGAGCCGATGCTCGCGTCGGTCGTCACCGACGCCAGGACCCGTCTGCGGCCCGTGCCCGTGGCGGCGCTGCGCGGGTGGCGGCTCCTCGACGTCCTCTGGCGCGGCCCCTCGCACCCGGCGCGGTGGTTCGTCGCCGTCGCCGACGACGGCCGGGTCGTCGTGCTGAGCGGCCATCCCGAGCGGTGGGCGCAGATCGACGGCACCCGGGTGGGCACCGCCGACGAGGCGCTCGAGCTGGCGACCGCGCGGGCCGATGCCACCCGTGACATGGCGAAGGGGTGGCGGCTCCTGACCTCCGCCGATGACCTGCGCCTCCGCCCCGCCACCGGGGCGGACGCCCGGCAGCAGGTCGACGAGGCGAGGGAGCA
>NZ_JBNFOF010000362.1:0-1171 GCF_057364645.1 Janibacter sp. CFPM2_SD2 | reverse complement strand
CGGTAGCGGCGAGCGGGGAACCGGACGGCGAGCCGACGACGGCACCAGCCGGTGCGTCGGCGACCCCGGGTGCGGCGCCGACGACGGCGGGGGTCACCGTCCACGTCGTCGGTCAGGTGCGCCGGCCGGGCATGGTCACCCTCGACGCCGGAGCGCGGGTCGCCGACGCGATCGAGGAGGTCGGCGGGGGCGACCCGTCGGGCCGACCTCGACGGGGTCAACCTCGCGCGGCTGCTCGTCGACGGCGAAGAGGTCGTCGTGCCCAAGCCGGGGGAGACACCACCCGCGGCCGGAGCGCCGGCAGCCGCACCTGCCGGAGGCGCGCCCGCCGCCGGGCCCCGGTCAACCTCAACACCGCCGACCTCGCGACCCTCGAGACCCTGCCCGGCGTCGGTCCGGTGCTCGCCCAGCGGATCCTCGACTGGCGGACCGAGCACGGGAGCTTCACGGCGGTCGAGGAGCTCGGCGAGGTGAGCGGCATCGGCGACAAGATCTATGCCCAGCTGGCACCCGAGGTCACGGTGTGAGCCGCGAGGAGCAGCCGACCCCGGCGGCCCTCGACCTGCGTCTGCTGCTGCCCTGCCTCACCGCGTGGGGGATCGGGGCGTGGGCCCTGTCGTGGCCGGGCGGGCTGCGCGCCCAGGTGGCCGTGTACGCGGTGGTCGGAGTCGTCGCTCTCGTCGGGGCCGGGGTGCGCTACCGCGGCCGGCACGCCCGCGCCTCGCTGCGGCGCGACGGGCCGGGCGTCCTCGCGCTGCTCGTCGACGACGTGCTCGTGCTCGGGTCCTCAGCGGCCCACGAGACGACCCGGCGCACCGGGCCGGTCGACGACCTCGCGCAGGAGCGGGCCATGGTCCGGGCCGAGGGCGTCGTGCTCACCGAGCCGATCGTGCGGGCCGGTCGCGGGTCGGGCGACGAGGACGGTGACGTGCCCGAGCAGGTGCTGCTGCGGGTCCGGCTGGAGTCGGTGACCGCGCGGGGGACGACGACGCGGGTGAGCGCGCCCGTCTACGTGCGGGCGCGGACGCGTGGGCGCAGGTCGGCTGGCACGACCGGATCCGCCTGTCGGGCAAGCTTGCTCCGGCAGAACCCGCCGACCCGGACGGTCGCCTTCTCAGCCCGCGCGGACCACCCGAGGCGGTCGGCGACCGCTCGCCCGTGCGGCGGGCCG
>NZ_JBNFOF010000361.1:0-1198 GCF_057364645.1 Janibacter sp. CFPM2_SD2 | reverse complement strand
GGTCGCGAGCCCGCGCGACGCCGATCATGCGAGCGCACCTGCGGCAGAAGGGGCCTCGTGCGCTCGTCGACGAGCTCGACGTCACGGTCGAGGTCGGGGCCGGCGAGGCGGGGGCCGAGCGCCCCGCACCCGGCGACGAGCAGACCACCCACGACCAGGACGGCGACGACCGATCCGTCACGGCCCAGCACGGACTGCAGCTCCGGCAGCCACCACGGCCACAGCGCCGGGACGACGATCGACAGCGAGTAGGCCGTGCCGTAGCCGGTGGAGCGCACGTGCGCCGGGAATCGCTCGCACAGGTAGGCCCCGACCGGCCCGTAGCCGCACACCGTGACGACCTGGAGCAGCGCGACGCCGACGACGGCCGGCACGACCTGTGTCGCCATCGTGCCCGCCCACAGGAGCGGGGCGACGACCGCGGCGCCCAGCCCCCACCCGACGAAGAAGCGTCGCCGCCCGAGGAGGTCGACCAGTGGCCGGTGAGCGACATGACGAGCGCCTGGGCGACCGACGCGATGCCCATGACGAGCGCGACCTCTCCCCCGTCGGACCCCGGGTCCGCCGAGAGCCGGCCGGTCGCGTGGATGACGACCATGTTGGTCATGAGCCACAGCCCGCTCATCAGGCCGAAGATCTGCCAGAAGGCACCGGCGAAGGCGCCACCGAGGACCGCGCGCAGACCGAGGGAGGCGGGGGTCCTCCCTTCGTCGGCCTGCTCGCGCTGCCGCACGACCTGCGGTGCGTCGGCGACGCGCGCGGAGTAGTAGGCCAGGAGAGCCAGGCTCGCGAGGCCGCCGCAGACGAAGGCGAGCCGCCACCCCCACTCCGCGTAGGCCTGCGGCCCGAGCGCGGCGAGCAGACCCGCGGTGGCGAAGGCGATCGTCGACTGCGCCCACGGCGCCATCGACATGATGAGCCCGGAGACGAGGCCGCGGCGTCGCGGCACCGACCACTCCATCGCCAGCGGGATGGCCGAGGTGTACTCCCCGGCGAGGAAGACCCCGCCGACGAACCGCAGCACGACCACCGCCCCGATCGCCAGGGCGCCGATGCTCTCGTGCGTCGGCACCGCGGCGATCGCGAGGCTGCACGCCGCGGTGCCGGCGATCGCCACCTGGGTCGTGCGGGTGCGCCCGGCCCGGTCGGCGATGCGGCCGAAGACCATCGCGCCGATCGGCCGCCCCGACGGAGCGTC
>NZ_JBNFOF010000360.1:0-1208 GCF_057364645.1 Janibacter sp. CFPM2_SD2 | reverse complement strand
GGCCGCCCGCGCGGCCTCCCCGTCCGGCCTGGGCATCGGGCGCCCACACGCCGGCCTGCTCGAGGGTGGCCAGCCGGCGGCCGACCCGCTCGGCGAGCTCGCCGGCCGCCTTGCGGGTGAAGGTCAGGCCGAGTACCTGCTCGGGCGTGACGAGGCGGTTGGCGACGAGCCAGACGACCCGGGCGGTCATCGTCTCGGTCTTGCCCGAGCCGGCTCCCGCGACGACGAGCAGCGGCTCGAGCGGGGCCTCGATGATCTCGCGCTGCTCGTCGGTCGGCGGGTGCTCCTGGCCGAGGGCCCGGGCGAGGTCGACGGCGGAGATGACGGGCGGGTGGCTCATCGCAGCCGCCCTCCTTCCTCGTGCGCGGGGCAGGACGAGCGCACCGGGCAGATCCGGCAGCGGTTGTCCTCGGGCTGGGCGACGAAGGTCGCTGCCGCCATCCCCTCGGCGGTGTCGGTGATCAGGTCGTGGAAGTGGCGCGGCTCGTCGCTGCTCGCGATCGGCTGCTGCTCCTGCACGGCATTGCGCGAGGTGCGAGCCCGGCCGAGGTGGACGAGCGCGGCGCCGGCGCCATCGCTGCCGTGCCCGACGAAGCCGCCCTCGGCGATGGCCACCTGGTAGGACCCGAGCTGCGGGTGCTCGGCCAGCTCGGCGGCCGTCGGTGCCGAGGCACCGGTCTTGTAGTCGATGACCCGCAGCCGGCCGTCGGCGTCGGCCTCGAGCCGGTCGACGTTGCCGGCGAGCACCGCCCGCCCGAGCTCGACGCGGAAGCCGACCTCGGTGGCGACCGGGCGCCACCCCTCGCTCTCGGCACGCCGGTGGTAGTCGGCCAGCCAGTGCGCCATGCTGCGCGCGCGCTCGAGCTTCTGGTCGGTCACCCACCCGGGCGCCATGCCGAGCTCCGGCCAGCGCCGCTCGAGCTCGGCGAGGAAGGCCTCCTCACCCGCGTCGCCGAGCTCGTGCGCGATGTCGTGGATGAGGGTGCCGACCTCCTGCGAGACGCTGCTCGGCCCTTCGCCGCCCGAGGACTGCAGCAGCCAGCGCAGCGAGCAGTCGGCGAACTGCGCGACCTTCGACGGGCTGACCCGCACCGGGTCGTGCGGACCCCGCACGGATCGGGTGTCGCTGAGGTCGCGCAGCGCCCACCACGTCGACGGCGAGGCGCCCGGCACCCCGGCGTCGGCGAGATGCGCCAGCCGGGCCACCG
>NZ_JBNFOF010000359.1:0-1215 GCF_057364645.1 Janibacter sp. CFPM2_SD2 | reverse complement strand
GAAGGACCAGGTGGCGCGCGCGCGCAGACGAGGACCGAGATCTCGCCGAGGGTGTCCCAGGCGCGGATGTCGACGAGGGTCACGTTGACGACATTTTGTCCGTGGCCGAAGTCGTAGGCCTGCTGGGGGAAGGCCTTGCTGATCGGCTCGTGGATGCGGGCATTGGCCGCGACGACCGTGAGGGTGGAGATCGCCGCGCCCATGGTCCCGGCGAGGGCGAGGCGCCACAGCCGGCGGCGCGAGCGGCGGCCGGAGCGGGGACGGCGGCGGAAGTCCTGCGGGAGCATGCGCAGCACGAGGACGAAGAGCACGAGGGAGAAGGTCTCGACGAGCACCTGGGTCAGGGCGAGGTCGGGCGCCCCGTGCAGGTGGAAGAGCAGCGCGAGCCCGTAGCCGGTGAGGCCGACGAACATCACCGACTGGAGGCGGTTGCGGCCGCGCACGGCGAGGATCGCCGCGGCGATGACGAAGAGCCCGACGGCCGCCTGGCTGAAGGTGTCCCACAGCCGCACCTCGGTGCCGGGCAGGGCGGTGGCGGCGACGACGCCCGGCAGGAGGATGACGACGAGGAAGATCGTGCCGAGGTAGGTCGGCAGCGAGCCGCCCTGGGCGAGGGCGGTGACCTCGACGGCGAAGCGGTCGAGGGCCTTCATGAAGCGCTGGTAGACGCGCTCGGCGTTGACCACCTCGGGCAGCGCGGCCTGGACCCGGGCGAAGGGGGCCCGCCCCACGAAGAGCAGGAGGCCGGCGACGATGGCCACGACGGTCAGCCCGAGGGCCGGGGTGAGGCCGTGCCACAGCGCGAGGTGCTCGGGCTCGGCGCCCGGCAGCGTCTCGGTGTAGGGGTGGAAGAGCTCGGTGAGCAGGTCACCGAAGAAGCCGGACGCCAGGGTCGTGAGCGACAGCAGGACCGGCGCGATGAGCAGCGCGTGGGGTGCGGCGAAGGGGGTGGGGCTCGGGGCGGCGCCGGTCGCCCCTTCGTCGCGAAGGCACCCCAGACGAACCGCGCGGAGTAGGCGACCGTGAGCACGGACCCGGTGACGAGGCCGGCGACGGCCAGCCAGCCGGTGGTCGTCGACAGGGGGCCGTGGGCGGACTCGATGACGGCGGTGAGCGCCGACTCCTTGGCGACGAAGCCGACGAGCGGCGGCAGGCCGGCCATCGAGGCGGCGGACAGGGTCGCGCGCGGCGAGACCGGTGCGGTGCGCCGAGCCG
>NZ_JBNFOF010000358.1:0-1216 GCF_057364645.1 Janibacter sp. CFPM2_SD2 | reverse complement strand
GCCCACGCCGAGCTGCGGGAGAGCGTCGCCCGCCAGTCGCGGGGCCGATCGCTCTCTGCCGCAGCGGTGCTCGTCATCACCAGCCTCGCCACCCTGGCCGCCGCCGCCCTCGCAAGCACCTCCGGCGCGGACACCCCCGTGCGAGCCCTGCTCGTCCTCGCCCCCGTCGCCACGGGTGAAGCCCTCGGCGTGCCTCGACCGATGCCCACCCCGTGCCCCCCTCGCCCGGGCCCGCGCCTGCGCCGCCCGGCTCGACGAGCTGCTCGACCAGGAGCCGGCCGTCGTGCCGCCGCCAACCCTGCAAAACCCTGGGGTTGTGCAGGGTTCTTGGCCGTCAACCCTGCAAAACCCTAGGGTCTTGCAGGGTTCGGGGTCGCGCGGGGGAGCCGCGGGCCCCGCGGGCGCCGCGGATCGAGCTGCGCGGGCTGACCGCGGGCTGGGTCGACGGCCGCACCGACCTCGGGCCGTCGACCTGACCGTCGAGCCGGGCGAGCACATCGCCATCACCGGGCCCAACGGCAGCGGCAAGTCGACCCTGCTCGCCGTGCTCGCCCGCCACCTCGATCCGGCGACCGGCAGCTACACCGTCGACGGCACCGATGCCACGACCGCGCCCCTCGACGACGTGCGGGCGCTCATGGCGATCGTCGACGACGAGCCCCACGTCTTCGCCGGCACCCTGCGGGCCAACCTGGCGCTCGCCGCACCCGAGGCGGACGACAAGGCGCTCGTCGACTCCCTTCGTCGGGCGGGTCTGGGCACGTGGCTGGAGTCGCTCGCCGACGGCCTCGACACCCGGCTCGGCACCACGGGTCGCGGCATCTCCGGCGGGGAGCAGGCGCGGCTGTCGATCGCCCGCGCCATCGCCAGCGGGCGGCCGGTCATCCTGCTCGACGAGCCCGTCGCCCACCTCGACCACCCGACCGCCGACGCCGTCATCGCGGACCTGCTGCAGCACGCCGGCGACCGGTCGGTGATCATGGTGACCCACCACGGTGTCGGCCTCGACCGCATGGACCGCACCATCACCATCGCCAGGGAAGGAGCCACCCGTGGCCAGGAATGCATCCCTCGGTGACCTCGAGCAGGCGATCATGGACGTCCTCTGGGGCGCCGACGTCGACACCGGCCTCACCGTCCGCGAGGTCCTCGCGCGCCTCACCGGCCGGGATCTCGCCTACAACGACGTCATGACGTCCTCTCCCTCTCGACGCGA
>NZ_JBNFOF010000357.1:0-1221 GCF_057364645.1 Janibacter sp. CFPM2_SD2 | reverse complement strand
TGGCCGGCGCGGGGGAGTCGGCCGCCGTGCCGCTCGTGCCTGCCCGGGCCGTGTAGACCCCCTTCGTCCTGGCGGCGGGAGCGCTCGTCGTCGGGCTGGCCGGGCTGTCGCTGAGGGCGGGGTTGGCATGACGCACCGCCTCGGCTCCTGGACACCTCCCGACGACGCGGCCACCGTCCTCGCGCTGCGCGGCGTGCACGCCGGCTATCTCGGGGCTCCGGGCGTCCTCGACTGCGTCAGCCTGACGATCGGCACCGGTCGACGATCGCGATCCTCGGGGCCAACGGCTCGGGCAAGACGACGCTGCTGCGCGTGCTGTCCGGCGCTCACGAGCCGGCCGAGGGGGCGGTCGTCTCGGGCGGTGAGGTGCTGCGGCACACCCGACGCGGTCTCACCGCCCACCGGCAGCGGGTGCAGCTGGTCATGCAGGACCCGGACGACCAGCTCTTCAGCGCCGACGTGCGCAGCGACATCGCCTACGGGCCGACCAACCTCGGGTTGCCTGCTGAGGAGATCGCGGACCGGGTCGACGAGGCGCTCGCGGTGCTCTCGCTCGCGGCGCTCGCCGACCGTCCGGTGCACCGGCTCTCCTTCGGTCAGCGCAAGCGGGTCGCGGTGGCCGGTGCGCTCGCGATGCACCCCCGGGTGCTGCTGCTCGACGAGCCGACGGCGGGGCTCGACCCGGCCGGGTCGAGGAGATGCTCGCCGCCGTCGCGGCGCTCGAGGCGCACGGCACGACCGTCGTGCTGTCGACCCACGACGTCGACCTCGCGTGGAGCTGGGCCGACGAGGTGGCGCTCGTCGTCGACCACGTCGTCCACCAGGGCGAGGTGACCGACGCCCTGACCGACGGTGCGCTCGTCGAGGCGGCCCGGCTGCGCCCGCCGTGGTCGGTGCAGCTGCTGCGCGAGATGGGGATCGAGCCGCCGCGGCCGGCTGGCCCCGCCACGCCCGCCGAGGTGGCGGTGGCGCTCGGGTCGTCCCACGCGTCCCACGGTTCTCGGGTCACCCGATAAACCGCGGGTCAGCCCTCGCGGGCGGCCAGTACCTGCTCGCGCAGGATGTCGGCGTGGCCCGCGTGCTGGGCGAGCTCGCGCAGCACGTGCAGGAGGACCCAGCGAAGGGGGAGCGGCCCCCGACGGTTGCCGGTCACCACGTCGTCGAGATCGAGGTCGGCGATCGCGGCCCCGGCCGTCCGCACAGGCCTGTCGGTGGGCCGCG
>NZ_JBNFOF010000356.1:0-1223 GCF_057364645.1 Janibacter sp. CFPM2_SD2 | reverse complement strand
CTGATGCGCGTCAGCGGGTCCGTCGACGCCCACGCCGCGTCTGCGGACGTGCTCGAGGGCGTCGTGCGGCCCCGCCGACGACCCGGCCGATCACCATCGACCCGCTGTCCAAGCGTCCAGCGGCGTCCCGCGCGACTCCTCGACGAGCGGCCCGACCGACGTTTCCGACGACGACCTGGGGTCCGACCCCCTTCGTGTCCGTGGCACCGGCGAGCGGGCGCCCGGGCTCGTCGCGACGCAGAGCCTCACCGCGACCGACGGCGACGTCCAGGGCCTCGCCGCGCTCCCGTGCACCGCGCCGACCGCCGACGCCTGGCTCGTCGCCGGCGGCGGGGACAAGGGGCGCCAGGAGCGGCTCGTCCTGACCAACCCCGGCGGCAATGCCGTCACCGTGCAGGTCGACGTCGTGGGCGCGAAGGGGGGCGGCTCCGACGGTCCCGGCCGCTCCGTCGTCGTCCCCGCGGGCGGACGCAACGTCGTCCTCCTCGACAGCATCGGTGGGACGGCCGCGCCCCAGGCCGTGCACGTGACGAGCACGGGCGGGCTCGTCTCGCCCGCGATCGTCGACCACCACCTCGACGGCCTGACGCCGGCGGGCCTTGACGTCGTCGGCCCCACGGCGGCGCCGGCGCGCCGACTCGTCCTACCGGGCAATGCCAACGGCTCCGGGCGCGGCATCGTCATCGCCGCACCCGGCGACCGGGGAGGCCGTCGTGCAGGTCCGCCGGCTGAGCGAGGACCCGGCACGCAGCGCCAAGGTCGTCACGGTGCCCGGCGGGCGAGGCCGTCGACGTCGAGCTGCCGCTCGCCGACGGCATGGCGCTCGTGGGTCGTCGAGTCCGACGAGCCGGTCGTGGCGCGGCGTGGACCGAGACCACCGGTGCGGGGGAGCGCCGGGACATGGCCTGGTCGGTGGCGACACGGCCTTCGGCTCGCTCGGCGGGGCGGCCCTGCCCCGGGTGCCCGAGGACGTCTCGCGGCGCTTCGTCGAGGTGACCGCCGCGGACGGGCCGGCGCAGGTCGACGTCCTCGTCTCCCGCGACGGCGAGGTGACGACCGAGGAGCTCGAGCTCGACGACGCGCACAGCCAGGCGCTGCCCCTGGGTGACGCGGACGCCGTGTGGGTGCGGCCGGACGAAGGCCGGGTCCACGCCGCCGTGCTCTACCTCAGCCCGCCCGGGGCCCAGACCGTCGGCGCGGCGTCCCGTGCCGCTGCTGCCCTC
>NZ_JBNFOF010000355.1:0-1234 GCF_057364645.1 Janibacter sp. CFPM2_SD2 | reverse complement strand
CGCCTTGGCCAGCTGGCGCGCCCCACGCCCCCCAGCCCCGTCGAGGTCGGCCGGACCGAGCAGCCCCGGGGGGGCCCGGCTGAGCAGTCGCATGAGCCGGTCGCCGCGGAAGGGTCCTGCACGATCGTCAGCAGCGAGACGACGTCGGCGACCTCCGGCGTGAGCAGCAGCCCGCCGAGACCCACGACCTCGTGCGGGATGTTGCGCACAGCCAGCGCCTCGGCGACGAGCGTGAACTGGCTGCGCTTGCGGCACAGCACCGCCGCCGAGCGCCGGCCACCGGACCACCGGGTCTCGATCCACTCGGCGACCGCGGCCGCCTCGTCGTGGGCGGTGAGGCTGCGCATCACCTGCACCTGTCCCCGACCGGCCCCGGGCCGAGGCCGAAGGGAGGTCACCGGCACCCCGCTCACGGCACCGAGCGGCCCGGCCACGGCATTGGCGACGGACAGGATCGACTCGTCGTTGCGCCAGCTCGTCGACAGGTGCTTGACGGGAGCGGCCTCCCCTTCGGTGGCGAAGAAGCGCGGGAAGGTCGCCAAGGTCGTCGCGCTCGCCCCGCGCCAGGCGTAGATCGACTGGTGCGGGTCGCCCACGGCCGTGACCGCGGCCGGCGGCTGCCCCTGCGGGGCGAAGAGCTCCCTCATGAGGATCAGCTGGGCCTCCGAGGTGTCCTGGAACTCGTCGAGGAGCACGACCCGGAAGCGGTCGCGCTCGGCCTGCCCGAGGTCGGGGAAGCGCGTCGCCAGGGCCGCCGCGAGCGCCATCTGGTCGGAGAAGTCCATGACCGAGCGCTCGCGCTTGACCTCGCGGTAGCGCTCGACGATCGGCAGCACGAGCCGCTGCTGCTCCATCGGCGTCATGACCTTGCCGCGGAAGTCCTTCGTGAAGTCCTTGCCCGCCGCCGCCACGGTCTCGAGGTGAGCGAGGGTCCGGCGGGCGAAGTCGTCGACATCGGCCGGCGTGCGCAGGTGCTCGGCCAGCTCGCCCGCCAGCGAGACCACGGCATTGGTCACCGTCGACTCGGTCTTGTCGATGTCCTCCATCGGGCCGTCCCACGCGACGACCACCTCGTGCGCGAGCTGCCAGGTGGCGGCCTCGGAGAGCAGGCGCGAGTCCTTCTCGTAGCCCAGCCGCAGGGCGCCCTCGCGGACGAGGCGCCCGGCATAGGCGTGGTAGGTCGAGATCGTCGGCGCGCCACCGAGGCCGCCCGCGCCGGCCTCCCCGTCGGCCT
>NZ_JBNFOF010000354.1:0-1236 GCF_057364645.1 Janibacter sp. CFPM2_SD2 | reverse complement strand
GCCGGCGACGGCGACGACCTCCGCGTCCGAAGGCCCCCCGCCTCCCCGCGCGGCCACGGCACGCGCGTGCGACCGGGCCGCGTACTCGTCCTGGCGCTCGCGGGCGCGCCGGCTCCTGCGCGAGCAGGTCGTTGGCCACGCCCATCTCGGGGTCGTCCCACCCCGCCGGCGCGAAGGGGGCCCGTTCGTAGCGCACCGGATCGGCACCGTCGACGGGCGGCCAGTGCCGCCACGGGGCCGTGCTCACCGACTCCACGCCGCCCGCGAGCACGGCGCTGGCGCCCCCACGCACGAGCGAGGCGGCGACGTCGATCGCGGCCAAGCCGCTCGCGCACTGCCGGTCGACGGTCAGGGCGGGGACGGTGACGGGCAGCCCGGCCACCAAGGACGCGGAGCGGGCCACGTCACCGCCGGGGCCCATGCAGTTGCCGAGCACGACGTCGCTGACGTCCTCCGGCGTCAGGCCGGAGCGGGCGAGGTCGCGGCGAGACGGGGCCGGCGAGCTGGTCGGCGGTGACCCCGGCCGAGGGAGCGTCCGGCGGTGCCGATGGCCGAGCGGGCCGCGGCGACGATCACGGGGGCGTTCATCGGGCCGCCTCGAGGGCCCTGCGGACGGCGTCGCGGTCGATCTTGTCGTGCCGGGTGCGGGGGAGGGTGGGCAGGTGCAGCCAGCGGCGGGGCCGCTGGGCGGGAGCGAGGTGCTCGCGGGCGAGGGAGGTGAGGCGCTGCACGTCACCAGCATCGGTCACGGCTGCGGCGACGACCTCACCGAGGTCGGGGTGCGGCAGCCCGACGACGACCACGTCACCGCGCGCCAGCGGGCGCAGCACGCCCTCGATGTCGGCGACCCGCACGGTGGCACCGGCCGTCGTGATCCCGCCGGCACGTCCGTGGACGACGACGCGACCGTCGACGACCTCGCCGCGGTCGCCGACGGTGACCCAGTCCCCTTCGCCTCGCAGCTCGTGGCCCGGCTCGAGGTAGCCGGCGCTGACATAGGGGGAGCGGACCCACAGCTCGCCGTCGCGCGCCTGCACGTCGACGCCCGGGAAGGGCCGCAGGTCGCCCGCGTGCTCGCCCCACGCGACGAAGGACAGCTCCGCCGCCCCGTAGTAGTGGTGCAGCCGCCCACCCGCGGTCGTCACCGCCGCGGCGGTCGCCTCGTCGACGCGGTCACCGGCGACGACGAGGGTGCGGCCGGCGAGGTCGGCCCCGTCCGCCAGCAGCCGACGAGGG
>NZ_JBNFOF010000353.1:0-1238 GCF_057364645.1 Janibacter sp. CFPM2_SD2 | reverse complement strand
CCCGTCGCGAGGTCACGCCCCCCGCCGACCTACGACCCCCGACGACGTCGACCGGGCCGCGACGGCCCTCGGCACCGAGCTCGTCGCCTCGTCGACGAGCTGCTCGACCACGCCGACGACCTGCGGCCGCGCGTCCTGCGCAGCGGCGGCCTGGCGGTGCGCGACCTGCGCACCTCGCCACCCGCATCGACCTCGACGAGACCGGCACGACGCTCCTGCTCGAGCTCGCCCTCGGCGCGGCCCTGCTCGCCGACGACCACGCCCTCGACCCGACCTGGCGCCTGACGACCCGCGTCGACGACTGGCGCGCCTGCCACCCGCCCGGCGCTGGAGCGCGCTCGCCCTGCCGTGGCTGCACTCGCTGCGGGCGACGGTCCGTCGCCCGCGCCCGAGGACGGCGGGCGGGTCAACGCCCTGTCCGAGGGCATGGTCTGTCCGCCGGTGCGGGCGCTGCGCCACGAGGTGCTCGAGATCCTCGCCGCGCTCCCCGCCGGCAGCGCCCCCCGACACGGCCACCGTCGTGCGCCTGCTCCACGAGCGCCGCCCGCGCCGCATGCCGCACCAGGCCGACGAGGTGATCGCCGCCCTGCTCCGCGAGGGCGAGACGCTCGGGGTCACCGGCCGCGGCGCCCTCGGCTCCTTCGGCCGGCTGCTGCTCAGCGACGAAGGCCGCGGCGACCGACCGGCTCGCCGAGCTCGTCCCCGACCCCGTCGACCAGCTGCTCCTCCAGGCCGACCTCACGGCGGTCGTGCCGGGCACCCCGGTGCCGGAGCTCGCCGCCGTGCTGCGGCGCAGCTCGGTCCTGGAGTCCCGGGCGGCGCGAGCGTGCACCGGTTCACCGAGACCGCGCTGCGCGGGGCCCTCGACGCGGGCTGGACCGCCGACGACCTGCTCGAGTCGCTCGCCCGCTTCAGCGCGACGCCCGTGCCCCAGCCCCTCGACTACCTCGTGCGCGACGTCGCCGGCGCCACGGCCAGCTGCGCGTCGGGAGCGCCGGCAGCTATCTGCGCAGCGACGACCCGACGCACCTCGAGGCGCTGCTCGGCCACCGCGACCTCGGCCACCTGCAGCTGCGCCAGCTCGCACCGACCGTCCTCGTCTCCCCCGCGGTCCGTCGACCCTCCTCGAGGCGCTGCGCGAGATCGGCGCCGCACCGGCGCTCGAGGGATCGGGCGGCGTCGTGAGCAGCCCGGCGACCGGCTCACGGATCTCGCCGCGCACCGCGCGGCCCGCCGTC
>NZ_JBNFOF010000352.1:0-1286 GCF_057364645.1 Janibacter sp. CFPM2_SD2 | reverse complement strand
GGCGCTCCGGTAGGGACCCCCGCGCTCCGGGCTCGTTCCTCGCCCCTCCGCGCACCCCCCCACCTCCGCGCCCTTTGGCCGCGGGCGCCAGGACATACAGTGGGTCGAGCCCGGTCCATCACCCCGGGGCGGGCAACGATCCGAGCTCGTCGAGAACCGGTCAAGGCCGGACGTGGTCAAGTGGTCCAGGTATGTCCTCCCGGACATGCGGAAGTGCAGTGCTTGAGGTCGGCGACCTTGACCGAACCCCGACGTGCTCTTCTCTGCTCCGCTATCGGGGCGATGGCCCCCTGTGGCTGCCACTCGTCGCTCATCCGCAAATTGCCCGGTCGACACCTCGAATGCACCACCTCGGCCGACCACGGTTCCCACGGTTGCCCCCGATATTCCGGGGTGCTCGACGGTCGAAGCAGGTACATCACAGCCTCCTAAAGAAGGTGTCGCTGGTTCGAATCCAGCCGGGGGCGCCCAGCCCTCTCCCCTACGCAGCGTCGAGCAGGGCCTGCAGGTGGGCCTCGAGCAAGGACTCCGGTGGCCGGGGCCCGCGGCCCGGGCCGAGCAGGGGTGGCGCGAGGCAGCGGACATCACCAGCAGCCGGGGTCGACAGCCTCACCTCGTGCGGCCCACCACCGGAGTCGAGCCCGGTCGAGATGACCTCGGCGCGCCAGCCGGGGGCCTCCTTGTCGAGGTTGTGCCGCTGGCACAGGCCCATGCCGTTGGCCGCGGAGGTCTCGCCACCCCGGGCGACCGGGCGGACGTGGTCGACCTGCCGCACCGGCGCATCGCACCACGGCACCCGGCAGGTCGGGTCGCGCAGCTCGATCAGCCGCCGCAACCTCCCGCCGAAGACCCGCTGCCGCGAGTCGACGGCCACGAGGTCGCGCCCGTCGGGAGTCGTCCACAGCCGCCGCAGCCACAGGGCCGTCTCGCCGTCGCCGTCGTCGCCCGTGTCGAGCAGGCGGAGCACGTGCTCACGGGCGAGGTCACCGGCGAGCGCGCCGTGGCCCGGCACCTCGACCTGGTCGTCGGCGTCGCCACCCGGGAGCACGACACCCTCGCGCATCACCAGCCCGATCTCGACCGGCTGCGGCTGACCGGGCGCCGCCCAGAGAGCAGCTCGAGCGCGGTGTCGGCCATCCACGCGCCGCGACCTCGCTGGTCGGCTGCGCGGGCTGCGTCGCTCTCGGGGTCACCGGTCGCCACGCTGCCGCGGCCTGCTCGGCCGCGCGCAGCGACGGCCGGGTCCCGGGTGAGTCGTACTCGTCGACGTCCGGCGCCCCGGCGCC
>NZ_JBNFOF010000351.1:0-1288 GCF_057364645.1 Janibacter sp. CFPM2_SD2 | reverse complement strand
CGGCTCGACGCGGTCGCCGCGGAGCTCGACGCGCGCGCCGCGCGGGTCGAGCCCGCCGCCGCGGAGATCCTCTCGGCCACCGCGCTCATCGCCCGGGACAAGAGTCTGCTCAAGGCCGCCGGTGCGCACGTCGACCGAGGGAGTGGCCCGGCCACCGCGATCGAGGCGGCCGTCGAGGAGTTCGTCACGAAGTTCGAGACGCTCGGCGGCTACTTCGCAGAGCGGGTCACCGACCTGCGTGACGTCGGGTCGCGCGCGGTGGCGGCGGTCCTCGGCGTGCCCGCCCCGGGGGTCCCGGAGCTGACCGAGCCGAGCGTCCTCGTCGCCGAGGACCTCGCTCCCGCGGAGACCGCACTGCTCGACCCCGCGCTCGTCCTCGCCATCATCACCAGCCAGGGCGGACGCACGAGCCATACCGCGATCCTCGCGGCCCAGCGGGGGTTGCCCGCGGTCGTCCGGTGCGAGGGTGCCCTCGACCTGACCCCCGGCGTGCTCGTCGCGGTCGACGGCGACTCCGGTGTCGTGACGATCGCCCCCGGGGACGACCTCGTGGCCGACATGTCTGCCCGGGCGGACCGCCGCCGCGCCGCGCTCGCCGGCAGCAGCGGACCCGGCAGCACGAGCGACGGCCACGCCGTCGCGCTCCTGGCCAACATCGGCGACGTCACCGACGCCGAGGCGCCGCGGCCCAGGACGTGGAAGGGGTCGGCCTCTTCCGCACCGAGTTCGTCGTGCTGTCGGCGTCGACCGCCCCGACCGTCGACGAGCAGGCCGAGGTCTACCGACGGGTGCTCACCCCCTTCGGCAGCCGGCGCGTCGTCGTGCGCACCCTCGACGCCGGCGCCGACAAGCCGCTCGCCTTTGCCGACCTCGGTCCGGAGGACAACCCCGCGCTCGGCCGACGGGGGCTACGGCTGTCCATGGCCCGACCAGACCTGCTCGACGCGCAGCTCGAGGCGCTCGCCGTCGCCGCGCGCGACACGGGGGCCGACGTGCGCGTCATGGCGCCGATGGTCGCGACCGTCGACGAGGCGCGCTGGTTCGCCGCCCGGGTGCGTGGGCACGGGCTGCCCAGCGCCGGCGCGATGATCGAGGTGCCGGCCGCCGCCCTTCGCTCGCGGCACCTGCTCGCCGACCTCGACTTCGCGAGCATCGGGACCAACGACCTGTCGCAGTACGCCCTCGCCGCCGACCGCATGCAGGGGGAGCTCGCCGACCTGCTCGACCCCCTGGCAGCCTGCGCTGCTCGACCTCGTCGCCGCCGCGTGCGACGGGGGGAGCGGGCGGC
>NZ_JBNFOF010000350.1:0-1292 GCF_057364645.1 Janibacter sp. CFPM2_SD2 | reverse complement strand
GGCATCCGAGCCGGCGGACCTCGTCGAGCAGGCCGGCCTCCCACATCGCGCGGGTGCGGCGGTCGATCCGGTCGGTCAGGGCGTCCCAGTCGTCGCGCAGCCCGATGACGAGCGAGGGGCGGCGGTAGCGCTTCGTCGGCGCCGTCGCCGAGAAGGGCCGGCCGGTGATCTCGACGACCTCGAGCGCGCGGATGATCCGCCGGATGTTGTTGGGTTCGATGGCGTCTGCGGCTGCCGGGTCGACCTCCCGCAGTCGACGACGAAGGGCGGCGCGCCCCCTTCGTCCTGCGCCCGCTCCTCGAGCCGGGCCCGCACGGCGGGATCCGTCGGCGGGATGTCGAGGTGGTCGAGCGCGGCGCGCACGTAGAGGCCGGAGCCACCGGCGAGAACCGGGACGAGCCCGCGGTCGCGGATGTCGACGATCGCCGCCTCGGCCCGGGCCTGGAAGTCCGCGAGGGTGGCCTCGTCCGTGACGTCGAGGACGTCGAGGAGGTGGTGCGGGATGCCGCGCCGCTCCCCCACCGGCAGCTTGTTGGTCCCGATGTCCATGCCGCGGTAGAGCTGCATGGCGTCGGCGTTGACCACCTCCCCGCCGAGCTCCTCCGCGAGGTCGAGCGCGAGGTCGGACTTGCCGGTGGCCGTGGCCCCGACGACGGCGACGACCTCGGGGCGGTGCGTCCCGCTCACTCCTCGTCGTCGTCGTGACCGAAGGGGTCCGGGCCCTCGCCCGGCATCCAGGTCAGGCCGGCGACGCCCCAGCCCTCGGCCTTGATCGCCTTGCGGGCCTTCTTCTTCCACTTGTCGCCGAGGCGGTCGACGTAGAGGAAGCCGTTGAGGTGGTCGTACTCGTGCTGCATGCAGCGGGCGAACCAGCCGGTGGCCGAGAAGGAGATCTCGTTGCCGTCCCAGTCGTAGCCGCTCACCTCGGCCCGCTCGCCACGCCGCAGCGGGTAGGAGTAGCCCGGCACGGACAGGCAGCCCTCGGACTCGTGGTCACGGTCGGGTTCGCCGACGGCGGGCTTGCTCGCCTTGACGTAGGGGTTGATGACGTGGCCGAGCGCGGGGACGCCGTCGTCGTTGGCCATGCTCCACGTGAAGATCCGCAGCCCCACGCCGATCTGCGGGGCGGCCAGGCCGACGCCGTGCGCGGCCTCCTGGGTCTCGTACATGTCCTCGACGAGGGTGCGCAGCTCGGCGTCGAAGGTCGTGACCGGCTCCGAACGGGTGTGCAGGACCGGCTCGCCGCAGATGGTGATGGCGTGGATCGTCGATGAGCGGCATCCTAGGTCGCG
>NZ_JBNFOF010000349.1:0-1302 GCF_057364645.1 Janibacter sp. CFPM2_SD2 | reverse complement strand
TCCGCTGCTCCTCGGTGCCGTCCTGCTCGGCGCCGGCACGGAGATGAGCGCCCGGCTCGCCGCCCGCATCGGTCTGGCCGGCGCACTCGTGACCGCGGCCCTCGTCGTCGTCGCCTGGAGCAGTCACGCCGTCGTCGACATCGCCTGGCTGCCCGCCCTCGACCTGCGCATCCACCTCGGGCTCGACGGCATCAGCGGGCCGCTCGCCCTCCTCGCCGCCGTCGTCACCGCTGCGGCCTGCACGACCGCCCTCGGTGACGCGCCGCGCGGGGGCAGCGCCGCGACCTTCGTCGGCACCCTGCTCATCACCCTCGGCGGGGCGATCGGCACCTTCGCGGCGCGCGACGCACTGCTCTTCGTCGTCGCCTTCGAGCTCGTGCTCGTGCCGATGTGGGTGCTCATCACCCGCTTCGGCGACGACCGCGACCCGGTGGCCCGCCGCGAGGCCGGCGTCCGCTTCGTCCTCTACACCGGGCTCGGCTCGACGCTCCTGCTCCTCGGGGTGCTGCTGCTCGTCTCCCAGTCGGGCACCGGTGACCTCGGCACGCTCGGCGCCGCCCACGGCCGGGGCCTGTCGACCGGCGTGCAGGTGGCCGTCGCCGTGCTGCTCACCCTCGGCCTCGCGATCAAGGTGCCCGTGTGGCCGCTGCACTCGTGGCTGCCCATGGCGCACACGACGGCACCGACCGCCGGCTCGATGGTGCTCGCCGCCGTGCTGCTCAAGATGGGCACCTACGGCCTCGTGCGGCTCCCCCTGGCTGCGGTGCCCGAGGGCTTCGCCCGGGTCGCGCCGGTGCTCGCCGTCTGCGGCGCCATCGGCATCATCTGGGGCGGGCTCGTCTGCCTCGTCGAGCGCGAGCTCAAGCGGCTCATCGCCTGGTCGTCCATCGCGCACATGGGCTTCGTCGCCCTGGCGCTCGCCTCGGGCACCGACACCGGTGTCGCCGCCGCGCTCTACGCCAACCTCGCGCACGGCGTCATCTCCGCACTGCTCTTCCTCGTGGTCGGCGGGCTCAAGCACCGCTGGGGCGACGACCTCCTCGACACGGCGCGGACCCCCCTTCGCGAGGAGGCGCCGGTCACCGGGCTGCTCCTCGTCACCGGCCTGGCCGCCGGGCTGGGGCTGCCCGGCCTCGCCGGCTTCTGGGGCGAGATCATGGCCGTCGTCGCCGCGCTCTCGCCCGCCGGCGGCCGGCCCCGGGCCGCTCTTCGTCGGGTGCGCGGTCGTCGCGGCCGTCGGTGCGGCCCTCGCCGCCGCATACTCCCTGCGCGTCGCCGGCTCGTCTCGGCTCGGCGAGGCAG
>NZ_JBNFOF010000348.1:0-1320 GCF_057364645.1 Janibacter sp. CFPM2_SD2 | reverse complement strand
AGCACGACCTCGCCGCGCACCTCTACCTCCTCGCCGCCGACGCCGGCACCGCCGAGCGCGACGAGTGGATCACCTGCTGTCTCGAGAATGCCGTCATCGGCAAGGAGACCCGTGTGCTGCAGCGCGCGATCGAGGGCGCGGCCCGGCTCGCCGAGCCCGGCCACCGGGTGCGCGCCGACCTCGCGCTCGTCGAGCTCGGCGACGTCTCGCCCGACGAGGTGCTCGTCACCGCGCTGCAGGCCGCTCGTGAGCACCCCGACCTGCAGGCCCGGGTGCTGCTGCAGCGCGCCCGCCTGCTGCTCGGCACCCACGACCTGCGCACCGCCCTCGACCTCGCCCGACGTGCCGTCGAGCTGGCGGAGGCGGGCCGGGCGCCCGGACATCGAGGTCGAGGCGCTGACCGTCGCCGCATCGGTCACCCGCACCCTCGGCGACGGTGGCTCGCGCGCGCTCATCGACGCCGCAGCCGGGCTGGCCGGACCGCCGCGCCCCGGTCAGGTGCACACCTCCGCGCGCTACATCGCCGCGCGCTTCGCCCCTGCACGACGACGACCTGCGCCGGGCCCGGGCGGAGTTCGTCGACATGCTCGCCGGGGTCGGCCCCGACGCCGGCTACGACACCGTCCACGTGCTGCGCAGCTCGTCGAGATCGTCGCCAGGCAGGGGCGTGGCCGGGAGGCGCTCGAGCTCGCCGGGCGGGCGACCCGGGCGGCGACGCACTTCGACACGCCCGTCGCGACGACCTGGTACATCGAGGCGATCGCCGAGTCGGTCGGCGGGACCTTCGAGCGGACGGCGGTCGTCAGCGGTCGCGGGGTCGAGCTCGCCCGTGAGCAGGAGGACGAGCGCTACCTGCGCCGGCAGCTGGCCCACCTCGGGCTGGCGCGGCTGCACCTCGACGAGCTCGACGAGGCCGTCGCGGCCTTCCGCGAGCTGCGCTCGATCGACGAGGCGAGCGGGATCCGCGACGTCACCTCGCTGCGGTGGCACACCGACGGGGTCATGGCCTTCGCCCTCGTCGGTGAGGTCGACGAGGCGGCCGACCTGCTCGCCCGGGTGCGAGAGGAGATCGATGCCGGGCGCGGTGCGCCGGGTGTCGTCATCGCCGCAGACCGGGCCGAGGCGGAGATCGCGGCGGCCCGCGGTGACCTCGACCTCGCCCGGCGTCTGGCCTCGCGTTCCGCGACGGCGGCCGCCGAGCGACGTCTGCCGATCGAGCAGGCTCGCTCGCTCGTCACCCTGGCCCATGTCGAGCGTCGGGCACGCCGCACGGGTCGCAGCCGCGAGGCCGCTGCCCGGGCGCGTGAGGTCCTGCGCCCC
>NZ_JBNFOF010000347.1:0-1337 GCF_057364645.1 Janibacter sp. CFPM2_SD2 | reverse complement strand
GACCACCGTGGCGCGGCCGCGGAGGACGTGGCGGTACCGGCGGCGGTCGTGGTGGCCGACAGGGTGGTCACCGGGGGTCGCCCGCGCGACTAGGGTCGGACCATGGACTCCTCGCTCGCCGGCAAGCTGCTCGTGGCGACGCCCGACCTGACGGACGACCTCTTCGCCCGCAGCGTCGTGCTCGTCCTGCAGCACGACGACGAGACGGCCGAGGGCATCATCCTCAACCGTCCGCTCGACACCCCGGTCGACGACGTCCTGCCGGGCTGGCAGGCCGGGGCGAGCGCGCCCCAGCGCGTCTTCCAGGGCGCCCGGTCCAGCTCGACTCGGCAATCGGCATCGCCGGGCTGCCCGGCGACGAGGAGCCGCCGCCGGGCATGAAGCGTCTCTTCGGTGCGATCTCGCTCGTCGACCTCGACTCCCCGCAGGAGATCGTCTGGCCGCAGGTGAGCGCCCTGCGCATCTTCGCCGGGTACTCCGGCTGGAGCGCCGACCAGCTCGCCGGCGAGCGGGCGCGCGGCGGCTGGTACGTCGTCGACGCCGAGGTCGGTGACGTCTTCGACGGCGAGCCGGCCACGCTGTGGCGCCGCGTGCTGCGACGCCAGGGTGGCTCGCTCGGCTGGGTCTCGACCTATCCCTCGGACCCCGACCTCAACTGACCCTTCGAGACGGTCGCTGCGCGACCTCCTCAGGGAGCGGGGAAGACGGCCAGGGACGGCTCGGCAGCGTTGATGTCACCCGTCGGCCTTGGCGCCACCTGGTTGCCCGGAGAGGGGGACCAGGTGACACCAACGCCGTCAGGCTGACCGGGAGACCCGCGCGCGGCGGGAGGAGGGCCCTCGCAGGGGGAGTGGAGCGGGGCGCGTCCTACGATGGAGGGCATGAGCACGCCTGCCGACCCCAGCCAGCCCGGAGGCCCGGTCACCGAGCCCGGTGGCCCCTCGACGTCGACCTCGGTCCTCGAGCGCACCGAGCCGACGCCGCAGCTGGCCGAGCCGGGTGACCACGAGCGGTTCAGCCACTACGTGCGCAAGGAGAAGATCCTCGAGAGCGCCCTCTCCGGCGAGCCGGTCAAGGCGCTGTGCGGCAAGACGTGGGTGCCCGGGCGCGACCCGGAGAAGTTCCCCGTCTGCCCGATCTGCAAGGAGATCTACGACGGTCTGCGCGACCCCCAGGACGGCGAGGACTGATCGGCGACGTGGGCTCCTTCTACCGGCAGGTCGACGAGCGCACCTTCGACTCCCTTCGCGCCACGGCCGGTCCGTGGTCGCCGCACGCCCAGCACGCCGGCCCACCAGCCGCGCTGCTCGCGCGGGCGATGGAGCGCCACGAGCCCG
>NZ_JBNFOF010000346.1:0-1392 GCF_057364645.1 Janibacter sp. CFPM2_SD2 | reverse complement strand
CGACGGCGACGACGAGCGCGGCGGTGCGGCGGGCCCCCTTCGTGCCGACGGGGCCGCCTCGTCAGCAGGTGCCCGCCCCGAACTCTGCAGGACCCTAGGGTTTTGCAAGGTTCGGTCGGACGAACTCTGCATAACCCTGGGGTCGTGCAGAGTTGGGGCGACCAGCGCGGCCATGAGGAGGAAGGCCGCGGCGACGAAGATCGCGAAGGGGACGTTGCCGAAGCCGTGGAAGCGGCCGCCGTCCAGCGGCAGCAGACCGAGGACGGAGAGCATCGTCATCCGCCCGCGGCCGACGAGCAGGTCGCCGGCGAGCAGCAACCACGTGACGGCGGAGAGCACTCCGACCGCGACGAGCGCGACGGCCGGCCCCTCGGCGAGCCATCGGGGCCGGGCCCAGCGGAGCACCACGAGGACGACGGCGAGGGTGAGCGCGACGAGCGCCAGGTCGATGACCGCCAGCCGCAGCACGAAGGCGCCCATCGGGTGGTCCGAGTCGAACCAGCGGGTCGTCGTCAGCAGATAGGTGGAGGCCGGTACGGCCATCGCGGCGAGGCCGACGAGACCGGTGGCACGGGGCACGACCGGTCGCCAGCTGCGGGGCCCGACGCGCAGGAGCACCAGAGCGAGCACGAGCAGCCCGACGAGACCGAGGCCGAAGCCGCGGAAGAAGGGCGGGATGACCCGGTCGGCCTCCTGCAGCTGGGCGTCGTCGTCGACGAGCGTCGCGAGCCGGTCGGCGAAGGGGGCCTCGTCGTCGACCGGCACGAGCTGCGCCCGACGAGCCCCGGGGGCGGGGTGAAGCCGGCCGTCGCGAGCGCCGTGTGGGTGACGTCGGCGACCTGCCCCATCTCGTCGCGGGTCGTCGAGTCGGAGTGCAGCCAGCCGGAGGGGATGCCGGCGCCGCCCATCGCGAGCACCCGCAGCCCCGGCTGCCCGCCGTCGTCGGACAGACCGGCGAGGACGACGACCGTGTCGGAGTGCGCCCCGGCGACGACGTCGGCGACGACGTCGTCGACGGCCTCGACCTGACGGGTGCGCACGGCGCCGTCGTCGGGGACCGAGATGGCCGGCGCACCGACGAGGGTGATCGCGCAGGTCTCGTTGACCCCCGGATCACCGGACCGCACGACGCCGTCGCGGTCGGCCATCGCGAGAGCGGCGCCGGCACCGCTGCCGTCGACACACCCACCGGCCTCGTGGACGGTCGAGGCGAGGGTGCCGATCCGCGCGTCGAAGCCCTGCGCCGCCACCCCCTTCGCCAGGTCCTGCCAGTAGCCGTGGTCCATCTCCACGGCCATCAGCTCCGGGCCGGGGTCGGGCAGGGTCGGCAGCGGCGAGCAGTGCGGCAGCGCCCGGGGGTCGGACCGCCAGCTCGCCGCGGGGTGACGTCGC
>NZ_JBNFOF010000345.1:0-1400 GCF_057364645.1 Janibacter sp. CFPM2_SD2 | reverse complement strand
CGCCGTGGCCGCCGCGTCGTCGCCGGGGGAGTCGTGGTCGCCACGAGTGGTCCCGACCCGGCGCCGCCGGCGAGCACCTCCGACCAGAGCTCCTCGGCCGCCCCGACCAACCCCAACCCCACCCCCTTCGCCACGGGCAAGGCGTGGGAGCCGTCGAACCCGACTGAGCGCAAGATCATCGAGACCTACCGTGACGACCACGTCCACCTGCTCCCCGACGGCGGCGTGCGCATCGACATCCCGCCGAAGATGAACTGGGAGGCGATGACCAAGGCGACGAATGCCGAGGGCATACCGGTCCGCTTCTGGGCGGTCTCGGGGACGCGGAACGTCTGGGAGATCGGGGCGACGACGACCATCGACCCCGAGGACGGCGTCGACATGGCGGCGGAGCCGGGCGAGCCCTATCCGTCGGACGGCGTCACCTTCGAGCGCTCGGGGGGTACGGACTCTCCGGTGACGGCCGTCGTCTTCGACCACGTCCCGACCGAGCCGATCGACATCAACTTCACCCAGTGAGGCCGGCGGCGCTCTAGGGTCGGACCATGCTGCTCTCCGACAGGGACATCCGCGCCGAGATCGACGGTGGCCGGGTCGTGCTGGACCCCTGGGACCCGACGATGGTCCAGCCGAGCAGCGTCGACGTGCGGCTGGACAAGTTCTTCCGGCTCTTCGACAACCACAAATACCCCGTCATCGACCCGGCGGCCGACCAGCCCGAGCTGACCCGGCTCATCGAGGTCGAGCCCGACGAGGGCTTCGTGCTGCACCCCGGCGAGTTCGTCCTCGGCTCCACCCTCGAGACGGTGACCCTGCCCGACGCCCTCGCCGCCCGCGTCGAGGCAAGTCCTCGCTCGGTCGCCTCGGCCTGCTGACCCACGCGACGGCCGGCTTCGTCGACCCCGGGTTCTCCGGTCACGTGACGCTCGAGCTGAGCAATGTCGCGACCCTGCCGATCCGCCTGTGGCCGGGCATGAAGATCGGCCAGCTCTGCTTCTTCCGCCTCTCGTCGCCGGCCGAGCACCCCTACGGCTCCGCGGCCTACGGATCGCACTACCAGGGGCAGCGGGGGCCGACCGCGAGCCGGTCCTTCGCCAACTTCCACCGGACCGAGGTCTGACCCGGCGTCCCAGCAGGCGGACGGGCGAAGGGAGTCCGCCGCACGTGTCGTGACCCGCAAGTAACCTCGGGCCCATGAGCACCGACACCCACCGCATCGCCCCCCACGACGAGGTCCGCGAGGACCACGAGTCCCGCCGGGTGTCGGCCTATCGCGACGACGCGCTCGGCTCGCTCGACGCGACGGGTGTCGCCGAGGAGATCCGGGCCGGGCGGATCAGCGCGGTCGAGGCCGTCGAGGCCGCGATGCCGCGTCGCCGCGTCGACGGCAGCTCGGCGCG
>NZ_JBNFOF010000344.1:0-1410 GCF_057364645.1 Janibacter sp. CFPM2_SD2 | reverse complement strand
GGTCCTCGTGCGCGACGCCGGTCGTCGCCGTCGCCGCGGACCGGCGACGGAGCTGGTCCCCCCCCGGCGGTGAGCTCGCGCGCGGGCAGATCTTCGAGTCCAACGGCACCCACCTGACGGCCACCCTCACCGAGCTCGGTGCCGACGTGCGCGCCACGCAGGTGCTCACCGACGACGCCGAGGACTTCGTCGCCGGCCTCGACGCGCTCACCGAGGGGGCCGACCTCGTCCTGCTCACCGGCGGGGTGAGCGTCGGCGACTTCGACGTCTCGCGGATCGTCCTCGAGCGGGACGGCGGCGGCACCTTCCGCCACGTGCGGATGCAGCCCGGCAAGCCGCAGGGATGGGCCCGCTGGCGTGGCGTGCCGGTGCTGGCGCTGCCGGGCAACCCCATGAGCACGGCGATCAGCTTCGAGGTCTTCGGCCGGCCGCTCGTCGACCACCTGCTCGGTCGCACGCCGGTGGCCGGCCCGACCACGGCAGTCGCCGGGTCCGGCTGGCGCTCCCCCGCCGGCCGCCGTCAGCACGTGCCCGTGCACCTGACGAGCGACGAGACCGGTCGACTCGTCGCGACCCCGACCCACCGACGCGGCTCGGCATCACACCTGGTGACCTCGCTCGCCGGCGCCGACGCGCTGGCCGTCGTCGCCGAGGACACCGACACCGTCACCCCCGGCGACCTCGTCGAGATCAGGAGCCTGTAGATGGAGCATCCGCTGACCCACCTCGACGAGTCCGGCCACGCCCGGATGGTCGACGTGACCGACAAGCAGCCGACCGTGCGCGCTGCCACCGCTGCCGGTCGCGTCGTCACCTCCCCCGAGACCGTCGCGCTGCTGCGGGACGGCGCCGTGCCGAAGGGGGACGTGCTCGCCGTCGCGCGCATCGCCGGCATCCAGGCGGCGAAGAAGACACCAGACCTGCTCCCCCTCGCCCACGTCATCGGCGTGCACGGCGCCGTCGTCGACCTGACGATCACCGACACCGGCGTCGACATCACCGCGACCGTGCGCACCGCCGACCGCACCGGCGTCGAGATGGAGGCTCTGACGAGCGTCAGCGTTGCCGCCCTCGCCGTCATCGACATGGTCAAGGGGCGCGATCGCAGCGCCCACGTCACCGACATCAGGCTGCTGGAGAAGACCGGCGGCCGCAGCGGCACCTGGACCCGGGAGGACTCATGAGCGACCCCACCCCTTCGACGCCGTCATCCTCGCCGGCGGCACCGGCTCCCGTCTCGGCGGGGCGAGCAAGGCCGACCTCGAGCTCGACGGGCAGCGCCTGCTCGACCGGGTGCTCGTCGCGGTGGCCGATGCGCAGGATATCGCCGTCGTCGGTGACGTCGACGTGCCCGACGGGGTGCACCGCACCGTCGAGGACCGCCGCGGGGCGGGCCGGTGGCCGGGCTCG
>NZ_JBNFOF010000343.1:0-1449 GCF_057364645.1 Janibacter sp. CFPM2_SD2 | reverse complement strand
GCCGACGACCCGCACCTCGCCGTGCGTGACCTCGACGACGTCACCCAGCCGCTGCGCGTCGTGCTCGACCCGCGCGCCGAGGTGCCGCTGACCGCCCGGGTCCTCGACGACGGTCGCCCCGACGCTCGTCGTCGTCGCCGAAGGGACCGACGCCGCCCGGCTCACCGACGCCGGCGTCGACGTCCTCGCCGTGCCGCCGGGGGAGCGGGGCCTCGACCTCGCGGTCCTGCTGGCCGCGCTGCACGCCCGCGGGGTGCACTCCGTGCTCCTCGAGGGGCGGCGCCCACCTCGCGGCTCGGCCGTCGCCGGCCGACCTCGTCGACGAGCGTCGCCCACATCGCCCCTGCGCTGCTCGGGGCCGGCTCGCCGGTCCTCGCCGACGCGGGGATCACCACCATGACCGAGGCGCTGCGCCTCACCACCACCGACGTCGCCCGCCTCGGCGACGACGTCGCCGTCACCGCCACCGTGAGGAGGGAGCGCTGATGTTCACCGGGATCATCGAGGAGCTCGGGGAGGTGGTCGCCATCGAGCCGGGCTCCGACTCCAGCCGCATCACCGTCCGGGGCGCCGTCACGACGGCCGACCCCGCGCACGGCGCGTCGATCGCCGTCAACGGCGCCTGCCTCACCGTCACCGACCGCGAGGCGAAGGGGGGAGTCGTCACCTTCGACGTCATGGCCGAGAGCCTGCGCCGCACCGTCCTCGGCGACCTCGCCGTCGGCGACGCGGTCAACCTCGAGCGGGCGATGGTCCTCGGTGCCCGCCTCGACGGGCACCTCGTGCAGGGCCATGTCGACGGCACCGCGACGATCCTCGAGCGCCGCCCCGGCGACCGCTGGGACGAGGTGCGGCTCTCGCTCGCACCCGAGCTGGCTCCCTTCGTCGTCGAGAAGGGATCGATCTGCCTCGACGGGGTGAGCCTGACCCTCAGCGCGGTCGGCGACGACCACGTCGAGGTCGCGCTGATCCCGACGACGATGGAGCTGACGACCCTGGGCCGCAAGGGCGTCGGCGACCGGGTCAACGTCGAGGTGGACATCCTCGGCAAGTACGTCCAGCGCACGCTCGCGCTGGGGACCAAGGAGCAGTCATGAGCCACGACGAGACCCTGCTCGACCCGATCGAGGCGGCGATCGAGGCGATCGCCGCCGGCCAGCCGGTCCTCGTCGTCGACGACGCCGATCGGGAAAATGAGGGTGACATCATCTTCGCCGCCGACGCGGCGACCGACGAGGTCATGGGCGCGACCGTGCGCCTGGGCAGCGGCGTCATCTGCGTCGCCATGACCGGTGAGGACCTCGACCGTCTCGCGCTGCCGCCGATGACGGCGATCAACGAGGACGCCAAGGGCACCGCCTACACGATCTCCGTCGACGCCCGCGAGGGGCGTGACGGACCGGCATCAGCGCCGCCGACCGGGCCCGCACGGCGCGGCTGCTCGCCGAC
>NZ_JBNFOF010000342.1:0-1449 GCF_057364645.1 Janibacter sp. CFPM2_SD2 | reverse complement strand
GGAGGTCACCGGCGGGGGCGGTCCGTCGGTGCGACGGGAGACGCCCTGCGCGATCGGGACCGCGCCGGTCGCGCCGATGGAGCGGCCACCGCTCAGCTGACCGCCGATGACCGGCTGACCGAGCGGCGGGGGTGGCATGCCGGGGACCGGTCGCGGCTCGGAGCCGGAGTTGGCCCGCAGCTGCGTGCGGTCCGGGGAGTCCCCGGGTGTCGGGCCCGAGTCGGCGCTGTGGCCGAGCTCGTCGAGGACGACGATCGCCGTGCGCGAGAAGCGCTCGTCCTGCTCGATGGCCTGCAGGCTGCGGGCGAACTCGATGGCGCTCGCGGGCCGCGCGAGCGGGTTCTTGCTCATCGCCTGGGCGAGCAGCCGCTCGAGCGACTGGGGCACGTCGGCACGGCCGGTCGTCGGCGGCGGGTTGGAGCGGATGCGCGGCATGAGCGCATAGGCGGAGTTGTCACCGCCCGGCACCTCGAAGGGAGAGCGCCCCACGAGCAGCTGCCACAGGGTGGCGGCGAGGGAGTAGACGTCCGCGCGGGCGTCGCCGTTGCTCTGGCCGAAGAGCACCTCCGGCGGGGCCCACGGGATGGAGACGCCGATGTCGTCGTCGAGCTCCTCGAGGGCACCACCACGCCCGGCGATGCCGAAGTCCGTCAGTCCCGGCGAGCCGTACTGGCTGACGAGGACGTTGGCCGGCTTGATGTCGCGGTGGATGACGCCGGCCCGGTGGGCGGTCTCGACGGCGCTCGAGAGCTGGATGCCGGTGCGCAGCACCTCCTCGACGGAGAACCGTGCCGCCCGGGCCCGCTGCGCCAGGTTGGGCGGCGGGTAGTACTTCATGATGAGGTACGGCCGCCCGTCGTCGCTCGTGTCGGAGCGGAAGACCTGGACGATGTAGGGGTGGTCGGCGAGCTGGGCCATGGTGTTGGCCTCGTCGATGAACTGCTGCTTGATGGCCTGGGTCAGGCCCTCGGTCTTGAGGACCTTGACCGCGACCTTCATCCGCGGCATCTGCTGCTCGTAGAGGAAGACGTCGGCATAGCCGCCCGACCCCAGCGGCTGGACGTAGTCGAGCCCGGGCAGGTCCGGTGGGAGGGCGCTGCTCACTCAGGCATCATCCCGTGACCTCGAAGACCATCGACACCTGGTCGGCGAGCGTGATCGTCGTCCCCGGCTCGATCGTCTGCTGGTCACCGGGGCGCACGCGCACCGGCGAGGACCCGGGCAGCGCGACCGTGGTGCCGTTGGTCGAGCCGAGGTCGCGCACGAGGACGTGCCAGCCGTCGAGGACGATCTCGACGTGGTTGCGGGAGATCTCGTTGTCGGGGCTGGAGATGCGCACGAGGTGCGGGCACGTGCCCGCTGGCCTCGGCGGCCGCGCGCGCGCACGACCGATGAGCACGCCCCGGTCGAGGGTGACGACGTCACCGGTCGAGAGCCGCAGCTGGCCGA
>NZ_JBNFOF010000341.1:0-1450 GCF_057364645.1 Janibacter sp. CFPM2_SD2 | reverse complement strand
CGCCCTCGCGATAGGCCCGGACCGCCGCCTGCGTCGCGACACCGGTGGCGGCGACGTCGACCGACAGGCCCGCTGCCCCTGTGGGCCCGGCGCAGGTCAGCACCGCCCGCTCGACGGCGAGGTATTCGAGCGGCGCTGTGAGCGCCGCGAGCTGCACCCGCGGGTCGAACCCGACGAGTCCCACGGCGACGGCGACCTCACCCACCTCGGTCGCGACCGGCCCAGACGGTCCGCCGCGGCCTCGAGCTCGTCGAGCGCCACGGACAGACCCGCTGCCCCACCGCTCACCCTGATCTCAGCCACGGCCGACCACCTCGATCGGCCAGTCACCGGCGGTGACGTCGGCGTCTCCCACGAGGTCGATCCGCCGCCGCGCGGCCGCCTCGAGATCGCGGACCAGCCCGGCCGCCGCGCGCAGCCGACGAGCGAGCCCGCGCAGGTCGCCCGCGTGCTCGTCGACCCGGTCGTGGTGGAGCACCGCCGCCTCGCCGCGCCAGGTCGTCGACGTGGCGGTGCGCGCCTGCACGGCGCACACCTCGATCCGTCCGGCCGCCTGCTCGAGACGGGCCGCGACATCGGTGAGGTCGACGGGGTTGAGGGGCGAGATCTGCATGTCGCCAGCCAACCCCGGCTCGTCGACGTGCGGCCGGGCGCGCCCCGGGCTGTGGACGGACGACTGCAGTGCGGCGCGGCTGTGGACGAGCCTCAGCCGCGGGCCGCCCACGCGCCCGGACCCGCTCACGCCACCACGCCACCAGCTCCGGCGGCGCGGCGTGCGTCGCAAGCAGGTCGGGCTCGACGACGACATCCCGCACGGCCAGGGCCCCACCCACGGGGACGAGCGGGTCGCTCGTGACGTCGGCCGTGAGCAGGGCGGCGGTGCCGAGACCGCAGGCGTGCGGCAACTCGGGCAGCGCCGCGGCGAGCGCGACGCCGGCGCGCAGGCCGACGCTGGAGTCGATGGCCGAGGAGACGACCGCGGGCAGGCCGCAGTCCTCGACGATGCGCAGCGCGGAGCGCACTCCCCCGAGGGGCGCGACCTTGACCACGACGACGTCGGCCGCCCGCAGCCGCGCGACCTCGAGCGGGTCCTGCGCCTTGCGGATCGACTCGTCGGCGGCGACCGGCACGTCGAGGCCCTGGTGGGCGAGCTCGACGCGCAGCCGGGCGAGGTCACGCACGTCGGCGCACGGCTGCTCCGCGTACTCGAGGTCGAAGGGAGCCAGCCCGGCCAGCGCATCGGCGGCCTGGGTCAGCGACCAGCCGCCGTTGGCATCGACCCGGATGCGGGCCTCGGGCCCCATGACGTCTCGCACCGCGGCGACCCGGTCGAGGTCGTCGGCGAGGGCCTGGCCGCGCTCGGCGACCTTGACCTTCGCCGTCGTGCACCCGTCGTAGCGGGCCAGCACCCCGGCGACCTCGTCCGCCGCGACGGCCGGGACGGTCGCGT
>NZ_JBNFOF010000340.1:0-1453 GCF_057364645.1 Janibacter sp. CFPM2_SD2 | reverse complement strand
CTGACCCGGCGGCGGGGGCGGCGGACCGGCCTGCGAGACGGCCGGGGCGCCGGGGGAGCGAGCTCGTCGTCGAGCCGGCCCTTCTTCAGCCAGCGGTCGAAGGGCAGGGCCGCGAGCGCGGTCTCCACGAGCTGCCGCACGACCTTGGCGAGCAGGGCACCGACGAAGAAGACAATGCCGGCACCGATGAGGTTGGGCAGGAAGCCCAGGACCCCGTCGGCCATGCCCTGGATCGGCGTGAGCACCTGGCTCAGGCCGAGGACCTGCAGGATGGCGACGAGACCGAGCATCCACACGACAAGGGAGCCGATCGAGCCGAGCGTCGTCCCGACGGAGGCGCCGTCGGCACCTGCCCGCTGCAGCGCCGGGATCTTGCCCGAGAGCTTGGTGAAGAGCGACTTGACGATCATCGCGACGATCCAGGTGATGACGAGGATCGCCACGGCAGCCAAGGCCTTGCCGAGCAGTCCTGGCCAATCGACCCCGTCGAAGAAGCCGGTGTCCATGATGTCCTCCCGTTGTCGTGACATGTGTGTGTCTGGCCCTTCGACCGTACTGACGATCGGCGGTCGGTGCCGGATGAGAGGCCCCCGGATTCCGGATGGTTAGGTGAACCCATGCGCTGCTCCCATCACGAGGCCGGTGAGTGCCGCTCGTGCACCCTCATGGGCCGCCCCTACGAGCGCCAGGTCGTCGACCTCGCCGCGCAGGTGCGCGGGCTGCTCACCGACACCGTGGACGACGAGGCATGGGGCACCCCCTTCGTCGGACCGGAGGCCGGCTTCCGCAACAAGGCGAAGCTCGTCGTCGGAGGAACCCGTGACGCCCCGACCTTCGGGATCCTCGATGCCGACCTGCGCGGCGTCTCGCTGCCCGAGTGCGGGCTCTACGAACCGCGGCTCGAGGCCGCGCTCGACCGGCTCGTGCCCGCCGTCGCCGAGCTGGGCCTCGTGCCCTTCGACGTGCCGGGACGGCAGGGCGAGCTCAAGCACCTCATCGTCACCGGGTCACCCGACGGCGACCTCATGGCCCGCTTCGTGCTGCGCTCCCCCGGCCAGGTCGGTCGCATCCGACGCGGTCTGGAGTCGCTGCGTGAGGCCGTGCCGGGCCTCAGGGTCGTCTCCGTCAACCTCCAGCCCGAGCACAAGGCGGTGCTCGAGGGAGACGAGGAGCTCGTCCTCACCGAGGAGGACACGCTGCCGATGCGACTGGACGACATCACCTTCCACCTGCGGCCGCGCAGCTTCTTCCAGACCAACACGACCGTCGCGGCCGGCCTCTACCGACAGGCCAGGGAGTGGGTGTCCCGGCTCGACCCGGCGAGCGTGCTCGACCTCTACTGCGGGGTGGGCGGCTTCGCCCTCAACGCCGCCGTGGCGAAGGGGGACCACCCGCCGCCGGTCGAGGGGGTCGAGGTGGCGCCCGACGCCGTCGAGAGCGCCCGCCGCTCGGC
>NZ_JBNFOF010000339.1:0-1475 GCF_057364645.1 Janibacter sp. CFPM2_SD2 | reverse complement strand
CGGGCGCAGCCTGATGCCGGCGCGTTCGGCGACGACGAGCAGGGGCAGCGAGAGCACGGCGACGCCGAGGGTCGTGCGCCACCGAGCAGCAGCAGCTCGCCCCGTCGTCACCGCGTCGGGGGCGGGTGCCGGGCGGCACGGCGAGGGCCCACAGGGCATAGGTGGCGATGACGACGAGGCTCGACAGCAGCGGTGCGAGCGCCGCGGCGAGGAATCTCCGGTGCGCCTGGAGCACCCCGGAGACGACGATGCCGATGCCGTAGAGGAGCACCTGCGGGCTGAAGACGAGCAGCAGCCGGGTGCCGAGCGCCACCGCGCCGTCGACCTCGAGGTCCCCGAGCAGGGCACGACTGGCGAAGGGAGCGGCGAGCGCCACGAGGACGGCGAGCGGCACCAGCACGGCGACGGTGCGGGTGAGCAGTGCGGAGGCGACCTCGTCGGCGCGCTCCCCCTCCGCGCTCCCGAGGCGCCGGCCACGAGCGGGACGACGACGGCAGCGAGGATGCCGCCGGCGGCGATCTCGTAGACGATGTTGGGCACCGTGTTGACGCTCTGGTAGACCGTGCCGACGCCGGTCGCGCCGACCGCCCACGCGAAGACGAGCCAGCGGGCGAAGCCCACGACCCGCGACAGCGCCGTCACGACCGCCACGGTGCCGGCATCGCGCGCGACGCCTCCCGCGGTGGGCTGCGGTCCGGGCGTCACCGGCGCCGACCCCAGGCGTCGATCTCACGCAGGACGGGCGTCGACTCGATGACCCGGGTGAAGCTCACCCGCTCCGACAGCAGGGTCAGGCCGGTGACGAGCGCAGCGGCCCCGAGCCGGCCACCGGGGGCGAGCCCGCGCACGAGCGCGAGACCGAGCAGCCCACCGAGCGCGTTGGCTCCGCAGTCCCCGAGCATCGACTCCCCCGCCAGGTCCTCGGGCAGCACCCCGCCGCCGACACCGACGAGCCCGGCCGCCAGGGGACGTGTGGCAGGCGGCGCGAGCAGCAGCGTCCCGGCGGCCGTGGTCACCTTGAGCGCGCGTCCGGGTCGCAGGTCGAGGAGGTTGACGAGGTTGGCCGTGCCGGCGATGACGACGGTGTCGACGAGCGCGCGGCGCAGCCGTCCCGCCCCGGGGCCGTGGCTCGAAGGGGAGGTCCCCTCGAGCAGCGCGACGCAGGCCGCGGTGGCCCCGAGGCCGACGACCTTGAGGGCACCCGTGGTCACCCGGCCGCTCCGGAGGGCGCCGAGGTGCCCCCGCAGGCCCTTGGTCCCGGTGTCACCGGTGAGGTCGTCGAGCCCCCCGAGCAGACCCGGCGCGACGACGACGAGCAGGTCGACGGCGACGGCGACCCGATGGCGACCGCGAGGGTGGCTGCGCCGACCGAGACCGGTCCCTCGAGCAGGGTGACCGCGGCTCCCGTGTGTTTGTGCCGCTCCCACGGGGCGCCGCACGTCGGCGGGCAGACGCCGGGACGCGCGGGTGAGCAG
>NZ_JBNFOF010000338.1:0-1507 GCF_057364645.1 Janibacter sp. CFPM2_SD2 | reverse complement strand
CGAGTGGCGCGGGCCGGTGCCGCCCGCCGCGAGCTCGCCGCCGCGAGCGAGCGGGGCCCGCCTGAGGTCGGTTGCCCGATGATCGCCTCCGTCACCGGCACCGCCCAGCACGTCGGCCTCGACCGGGTCGTCGTCGACGTCCACGGCATCGGGCTGCTCGTGCACACCCCGCCGGCGGTGGCCGCCGCGACCCGGGTGGGCCAGCCGGTCGAGCTCGCGACGAGCATGATCGTGCGCGAGGACTCGATGACCCTCTACGGCTTCGCCGAGGCCTCCGAGCGCGACACCTTCGACCTCGCGCAGACCGTCACCGGCGTGGGTCCGCGCGTCGCCATGGCGCTGCTGTCGGTGCTCAGCCCGCAGGAACTCGCCGCCGCCGTCGCCGCGGACGACATCGCCACGCTGACCAAGGTCCCCGGCATCGGCAAGAAGGGCGCCGAGCGAATCGCCCTCGAGCTGCGGGGCAAGCTGCCGGAGGTGCCCGGGGCCGCCGCCGCGGGTGCCGCCGGGGGTGCGACGGCCGCGCCCTGGGCAGGACCAGGTCATCGAGGCGCTCGTGGGTCTGGGTTACTCCGCGAAGCAGTCCGCGGACGCAGTGGCCAAGGTCGCCGACGAGCACGGTGACGGTGGCGTCTCCAGCGTCCTGAGGGCCGCCCTGCAGGTGCTTGCCCGGTGAGCGGCTTCAGCTCCGAGATGCGGGTCTCCGACGACGAGGACCCTCGGGCCTCCGACGGTTCCTACGACGCGACTGCCCGCATCGTCGACGCCGGCGGCACCGACGACGACACCACCGTCGAGGCGGCGCTGCGACCGCGACGGCTCGACGAGTTCCCCGGCCAGCCCAAGGTGCGCGACCAGCTCGGTCTCGTGCTCGAGGCCGCGCGCCGCCGCGCGCCCCGCCCGACCACGTGCTCCTGTCCGGTCCGCCCGGCCTGGGCAAGACGACCCTGGCGATGATCGTCGCCGCCGAGCTCGAGCAGCCGATCCGGGTGACCTCCGGCCCCGCGATCCAGCACGCGGGCGACCTCGCGTCCGTCCTGAGCTCGCTGTCGGAGGGGGAGGTGCTCTTCCTCGACGAGATCCACCGCATGTCCCGCCCTGCGGAGGAGATGCTCTACCTCGCGATGGAGGACTTCCGCGTCGACGTCGTCGTCGGCAAGGGCCCGGGCGCCACGGCGATCCCGCTCGAGCTGCCCCCCTTCACCGTCGTCGGGGCGACGACCCGTGCCGGCCTGCTGCCGGCGCCGCTGCGCGACCGCTTCGGCTTCACCGGCCACCTCGACTTCTACGAGGTCGCCGACCTCGAGCGCATCCTCGCCCGCAGCGCCCGGCTGCTCGGCGTCACCGCCGACGACGCCTCGCTCGCCGAGATCGCCATGCGCTCCCGCGGCACCCCACGCATCGCCAACCGACTCCTGCGCCGGGTGCGCGACTGGGCCCAGGTGCACGGCACCGGGCAGGTCGACGTCGACGCAGCGCGGGCGGCGCTGGCGCTCTTCGACGTCGA
>NZ_JBNFOF010000337.1:0-1527 GCF_057364645.1 Janibacter sp. CFPM2_SD2 | reverse complement strand
GCGCCGGTGGCCGGGCAACCCACCCCGCTCACCGGCGAGGTCGTCGGGTCCGAGCGCGCTGACCCAGGTCGCGGTCTGCCGGGCCCGGGTCGCGGCGAGCAGGACGAGCTCGCCGCCGAGGACACCGCTGAGCGCCCCGAGACGCTGCACGACCCGCCCCTGCGGCGTGCGGCCGAAGCCGACGGTGACGACGACGGCATCACGCTGCTCGCGCTGCCACCGGTCGGCGGGCTTGATGACGAGGGGCTCGGGCAGGGCCCGCATCGCCTCGGCGATGGCCGGGTCGCGGTGCGCCAGCTCGCGACCGCCTCGGCGACGCGCTCGGCGTGCGCCTGGCCGAAGGTGACGACGCCCAGCGAGCGCCCGGGGCGCTCGACGAGCTCGCGACGCACCTGCTCGACGACGGCCTCGACCTCACCGGTCGAGGTCTCGACGAGACCGGTGCGCTCGTCGATGACCCCGAGGCCCTCGACGCGCACGAGCCGCACGGTCTCGCGCACGCTCGGCGCGGGTGGATGGACGACCTCACCGGCGCTCACCCCCTCGACGAGCAGGTCGGCGACGCGCGGGCGGGGGTAGGCACTGTCGCGCAGGCTCGCGGTCGGCAGCACGCGTGCGGCGACGTCGGCGAGCGAGCGCGAGGGGGGCTTCGGGGCGGAGACCCCGGCGTCGGCGGTCCACGTCGCGGGCGGCAGCTGGCCGTGGTCACCGACGACGAGCAGCTGGTCACCGCGAGCGATCCCCGAGATGGTCCGCGCCAGGCTGGTGCGCGAGGCGTCGTCGACGATCACGAGATCAAACCGCTCGTCCGCCGGCAGGACCTGACCGATGACGAAGGGGGACATCGCCCAGGCGGGAGCCGCGGCCCGCAGCAGCCCACCCCACTCGGCGAAGGCACGCGTCCACGGCGGCCCCGACACGAGACCCTCGTGCGCTGCGGCCACCTGCCGGGCTGCGGAGCGGAAGCGCCGCCCTTCGGCATGGAACCGCTCGCGCTGGCGGGTGGTGGTGCGAGCGGCATTGGCGCCCAGGCTCGCCCGGTCGGCCTCGACGAAGGTGCGCAGCGCCTCGTCGAGGCTCTCGCCGGTGATCGCGGAGTAGCGCTCGTCGCGGCTGGCCTCGGCGAGCACGGAGGTCCACCAGACGAAGCGCACCTCGTCGGGCACGGCCTCGGGGGCGACCCGGCGGGCGGACAGGTCGTCGACGAGCTCACCGAGTCCACGGGAGCGCAGGTCGTCGAGGTCGTCGATGACGTCCGGCACGGCCCGCGCACCGGTCGTGTCCTTGGCGAGGGCGTCGAGCCGGGCGGCGAGCTCGTCCCAGGGGGTGTCGAGCAGGTCGGCGCCGCGCTCGGTGTCGGCGAGCACCGAGGAGACGTGGGTGAGGTCGGCGTAGACGCGCTCGTAGGCCGAGTGCGCGCGGTCCATGTCGGTCGGGGATGCGCGGACCGCCCGCCACCGCCGGTCAGGCGCGACCAGGTGCGCCGCTGCTCGGCCGCGAGCCGCAGCGCCGCGTGGAGGTCCTCCG
>NZ_JBNFOF010000336.1:0-1589 GCF_057364645.1 Janibacter sp. CFPM2_SD2 | reverse complement strand
CTGGACGGTCGCCTGGTTGGCCCCGACCCCGCGCAGCTCGGGCGGCCGGTCGGCGGTGAGCAGCAGCAGCGGCACGGCGCCGTGGTGCGCCTCGAGGACCGCGGGGTGGAGGTTGGCGACCGCGGTGCCGCTCGTCGTGATGACCACGGCGGGGCGGCGCGAGGTCTTGGCCAGCCCGAGCGCGAGGAAGGCGGCGCTGCGCTCGTCGACCCGCACGTGCAGCCGCAGGCGCCCCGCCGCCTCCGAGGTCGTGGGCGGCATAGGCCAGCGGGGCCGACCGGGACCCGGGGCACAGGACGACCTCGCGCACGCCGAGGCGGACGAGCTCGTCGAGCAGCACACGGGCGGCGGCGGTCGAGGGTCACCCGCCCGATCCTGCCACTGGCACCCGCCGCCGCACGACGACCGCTCACCGGCGGGCGACGTCGTAGTCGGTGGTGACGGTCGTGGCGAGCGGCGACCCGACGAAGGGGGCGGCGCCGTCTCGCCAGGCCTGCACCGACGGGTCGTCGCTCGCGTCGACGAGACGGGCCGTGTCGACATAGGTCGCGTTGTCGTGCGCCTGCGACGCCCGACCGTCGGGCCCGAGGTCGTCCGCGAGGGACCGCTCGACGGTCACCCAGCCACGGCGGTCGGGGTTGTCAGCGCCCTCGAGACCGGCCACGAGGTCCTCGTCGTGCTCGAGGCTGAGCACGCTCACCTCCTCGGGCACGGCGAGCGAGGTGACGGGCGCCCCCGAGGTGACGACGTGGGTGACCCGGTGGCGGGAGCGAAAGGTCGGGTCGGCGGCGAGCGCCGCCGCCGTGAGCCCGCCCTGGCTGTGCCCGGTGAGCATGACCCGGCTCGTGGTGCTCGTGTCGCCGGCGCGGCGACGGGCGTCGTCGAGGGCCCGCGCGACCGCCTGCATGACGAGCGGACGGCGGCCGGCGACGAGCAGCGCATTGGTCGTCATGTCCCAGGGGTTCTCGCCCGCGCGCGGGTCGAAGGTCTGCGTCCCCGGGACGTCGACGACCCAGCTCCAGCTGCCGTCGGGCCCGCGGATGCCGGTGACCCGCACGCGGGAGCCGCCCGAGGTGGGGCCGTGGTTGGACACGAGGTCGGCAACCCCGGCGGGCGGCCGACCTGCGAACGACGGCCGCGCGCTCACGCGGACCGACCGGCCCGACTCGTCGAGGGCGATGCCCCTGGTCGCGGCGAGCACGACACCGAGCGCGTCGGCCTCGTTGCGCGGCGGGTAGGGCACCCCCGCGCGGCCGCTGCGCCAGGCGAGGAGCACCCCGAGCGCGGGCAGGCCCTCGCCGAGACCGATGAGCAGCCCGTCGAGACCGTCGGCGGCCGCAGGCACGAGCCACGGGTGGTCGAAGAGGATCTCGTCGACCTCCTGCCCCAGCCCGAGCCCGACGGCGACGGCCGCATCGCGCCCGGCGGGGGTGGACAGCACGACGGCGGCCACGGGGGCGGCAGCCACCGCGACCCCGGAGGCGACCGGCGCGACGGATCGCCCCGACCCACCGCCGCACGCGAAGATCCTCGAGTACGTCGACAAGGAGCTGGCCCCCGAGGCGAAGCTCGACCTCGACATCAAGACC
>NZ_JBNFOF010000335.1:0-1618 GCF_057364645.1 Janibacter sp. CFPM2_SD2 | reverse complement strand
CGCCCGCCTCGCCGCGCAGCGCGCGACCCCCGAGCAGTCCCAGCAGCTGCAGGCCGCGGCGGCGGGCATGGCCGAGACCGGGCCGAAGGGAGACCTCCTCACCTACCTCGGTCACGACATCGACTTCCACCGCACGCTCCTCGAGGCGTCCGGCAATGCGCTGCTCGCCGGCTTCGCCCCCTTCGTCGCCGAGGCGCTCACCGGCCGCACCGAGCACGACCTCATGCCGGAGATCCCCGAGCAGGGCGCCATCGACTGGCACGTCGAGGTTGCCGCAGCGATCGCCGAGGGCTGCCCTGACAGCGCCGAGGAGGCGATGCGCCGCATCGTCTCCGAGGCCCAGGAGGCCATGGACGAGATCGAGGCCTCCGGCGACTGAGCGCCCCTGCGGTTCAGGGGCGCCCAGCCATCGGCGTCCGGATCGGACGGCAGACGACTCAGGGAGCCAGCTGCTTCTTCTGCACCTTGCCCATGGCATTGCGCGGCAGGGAGTCGGTGAAGCGCACCTCGCGTGGCCGCTTGTGGCGCGAGAGGTCGTGGGCGACGTGGTCGACGAGCGACTGTGCGAGATCGTCGCCCGTCGGCCCCTCGGCGACGACCCAGGCGACGATGCGCTGACCGAGATCGGGGTCGGGCTCACCCACGACGGCGACCTCCGCGACCTCGGGCCGGGCGAGGAGCGAGGCCTCGATCTCCCCGGCCCCGATCCGGTAGCCGCCCGACTTGATGAGGTCGACCGACTCCCGGCCGACGATCCGGTGGAATCCGGAGGCATCGCGCGCGGCGAGGTCACCCGTGACGAACCAGCCGTCCCGGGTGAAGGAGGCCGCGGTGGTCTCGGGACGGCCGAGGTAGCCGGAGAAGAGGACGGGACCGCGCACCTCGAGCCGCCCGATCGACTCGCCGTCGGCGGGCACCTCGCTGCCGTCCTCGGCCCGGACACGGGTCTCGACACCGGTGATCGGCAGCCCCACCCAGCCGGCCCGCCGCTCACCGTCGGCCCGCGCGCTCAGGGTGATCATCGTCTCCGTCATGCCGTAGCGCTCGACCGGCGCCTGCCCGGCGAGACCCGCGATCGCCTTGAAGACCGGCGCGGGCAGGGGCGCGCTGCCCGACACGAGCAGGCGGGCGCGCCCGATCGCCCGGGCGGCCTCCGGCGCCGCCGCGACCCGGGACACACCGTGGGCACGCCGAAGTACATCGAGCCGGGGGTCGCCGCGTAGGCCTCGGGCGTCGGCCGACCGGTGTGCCGCACGCGGGAGCCCACGCGCAGCGCACCGAGCACGCCGAGGATCAGCCCGTGGGTGTGGAAGAGCGGCAGGCCGTGGACGAGGGTGTCCTCCTCGCTCCACTGCCAGGCGTCGACCAGCCCGTCGAGACCGGCGGCGATGGCACCGCTCGACAGCTCGACGCCCTTGGGCGCACCCGTCGTGCCCGACGTGTAGAGGATCAGGCTCGTCGCGTCGGCAGCCGGCAGGTCCGGGGACGCACCGCTCGGGGCGCTGGCGGCCAGGTCGAGCGGAACGACGGGCAGGTCCACCCCGTCGGGCCGGGCCCGGCCCAGGCGCTCGCCCCCGAGTCACGCAGCACGTGCGCCACCTCGCCGGGGCCGGCATCG
>NZ_JBNFOF010000334.1:0-1622 GCF_057364645.1 Janibacter sp. CFPM2_SD2 | reverse complement strand
CGCGGTCGCGGCTCGGCGAGCTCACCGCGGTCGCCGTGCTCACGGCCGCCCTCGCCAGCGGCGGCACGTGGGGTGTCATGTCGCTGACCGACGCCGGTGACGCCTCGGCCGCGTCCGCTGGCACCTCGACGAGCACCACCGACGGCTCCTCGGCCGCGAGCGTCGTGCCCGTGAGCAGCGCGTCGAAGACCAACCCGGACTGGAATGCCGTGACCGCGGCCGTCTCGCCGAGCGTCGTGTCGATCACCGTCGAGGGCAACGGCTCCGGCGGCGAGGGCTCGGGCGTCGTCCTCGACACCAAGGGGCACATCCTCACCAACCACCACGTCGTCAGCGGCGCGGGCAGCAACCCGACGATCACCGTCACCCTGGCCGACGGCAACAGCTATGCGGCCACGATCGCCGGCGAGGACGCATCCACCGACCTCGCGGTCGTCACCCTGAAGAACCCGCCGAGCGACCTGACCCCCATCACCGTCGGCTCCTCGGCCGGTCTCGAGGTCGGCGACCCGGTCATGGCCGTGGGCAACCCGCTCGGCCTCTCGGGCACCGTGACGACGGGCATCGTCAGCGCCCTCGACCGCCCGGTGACGACGAGCTCCTCCGAGAGCGAGCAGCAGGACCCCTTCGCCCAGCAGCAGCAGTCGAGCCCGGTCGTCACCTCGGCCATCCAGACCTCGGCCGCGGTCAACCCCGGCAACTCCGGCGGCGCGCTCGTCGACGCGGCCGGCCGGCTCGTCGGCATCAACTCCTCCATCGCGAGCCTCGGCAGCAGCAGCGGCCAGTCGGGCAGCATCGGCATCGGCTTCGCCATCCCCGTCGACGAGGCCACGTGGATCGCCCAGCAGCTCATCGAGGACGGCTCCGCGGAGCACGCCTTCCTCGGCGTGACGCCGACCGACGGCACGGCCACCCTCGGGTCGGCGACCGCGCGGTGCGCAGATCCGCTCGGTCTCCGACGGCAGCCCGGCCGCCGACGCGGGTCTGGAGGCGGGCGACCTCGTCGTGGGCGTCGACGACTCCCCCGTCACCTCGGCCGAGTCGCTCGTCGGCATCATCCACTCGCACCGCATCGGCACCCAGGTCTCGCTCGCCGTGGTGCGCGACGGCAAGGAGCAGACGATCGAGGCCACCCTCGGCACGGCTCCCGCGTCCCAGGGGTGACCTGCGGGAGCCGTGCCCAGCAGACTCACAGGTCGATGCCAGCGCCGTCCCAAGCCGGTGTCGCAGGATGGTCTCAGGAGCACAGGAAAAGGGAAGCAACGGTCGCTCGTTCGTCTCCTCCCCCGACGCAGGCACCGACTTCCTCCGGCTCCCACAGGGGTGCTACCCCCGCCTTCGGGTGTGGCGTCTGAAGGCGGCGCTGAGTAGCCGAACTCATGCCCCCGGTGTCCTGGCAGCAGGACACTGGGGGCATGAGCATGTCTGGAGACCCGGTCCTCGAGCGGGTGCGCGCGATCGAGGACGACTTCGCGGACGCGATGTCGCGCATGTACACCGTGGGCAACGAGCTGGCCACGCTCCGCGCCCGCCTCGAGACCCGAGGCCTCCCCGGCGCAGTGGACCCCCGTCGCGGAGCCCGCCGCTCCCCCCGACGCCGGCCGCAGCGACGGGCCGCCCCC
>NZ_JBNFOF010000333.1:0-1625 GCF_057364645.1 Janibacter sp. CFPM2_SD2 | reverse complement strand
GGCCCCCCAACTGCCGACCCGCCAGCAGCCACGCCCCGACGACGAAGCGCCCGAGGTCGGCCGAGCCGGCGATGCCCGCGGCCCGTGCCGCCTTGACCGGGTCGAGCAGCGGCAGGAGCGCCAGGTCCATCGCCCGCAGGTCCGACCACCAGACGTCCACGACGTGGTTGTCCATGTGAGGTCCTGACATCAACGGTTGTACTCTCGCCCTAGCTACTAAGGATAGGCACACCAATATGACTCCCACGGCGACGCTCACGGAGGTGGCCCGCCCGGCTCCCGAGCGCGTCCCGGGCCGGGAGACCGCCCCCTCGTCCACCCCGGGTCGACGTCCCGCGCTCCTCGACGGCGACCGGGTGCTGACGCACGCCGACCTGGCGGCACGGGTCGCGGCGCTCGCGGAGCGCCTGCCGACGCGGCGACCGGTCGTCGCCTGGTCCACCTCCACCCGACGCGCGACGTCCCGGGTGTCGTGGCCCACCTGGCGGTGCTCGCCGCCGGTCACGTCGGGCTCGTCACCGGACCGGGCGCGGAGTCGGTCACCGAGCGCTTCGCCCCGGACGTGAGGCTCGTCGGCGAGCGCGTCGAGGCCCTCTCGACCGAGCCCCAGCACCTGCTGCACCCCGACCTCGCGCTGCTGCTGTCGACCTCCGGCAGCACCGGCAGCCCCAAGCTCGTGCGCCTCTCGCACGACAACCTCACGAGCAACGCCGCAGCCATCGCCGAGGGCCTGGGCCTGCGCGCGGACGACCGCGCGATCACCTCGCTCCCCCTCCACTACTGCTACGGCCTGTCCGTCCTGCACAGCGCGCTCCTCGCCGGCGGCGGCATCGTCGTCACCGAGCGCTCGTGACCGACGACGAGTTCTGGCGGCTGCAGGCCGAGCACCGCGTCACCGTCCTCGCGGGGGTGCCGCACACCTTCGACCTCGTCGATGGCGCCTGCGCGCCGGGAACGCCCGGGCTGCGCCTCGTGACCCAGGCCGGCGGCGCGCTCGGCGTCGAGCGGGTGCGCGAGTTCGCGGTGCTCGGCCGGCGCCAGGGCTGGGAGCTCGCGGTGATGTACGGCCAGACCGAGGCGACCGCCCGGATGGCGATCCAGCGCGGCGCCGAGGTCCTCGAGCACCCGGACGCGGTCGGGCGGGCCGTCGCCGCCTCGGCCTTCCGCCTGGACCACGACGTCCCGGGCGGGAGCGACGAGGTCGGCGAGCTCGTCTTCACCGGCCCCGGCGTCATGCTCGGCTACGCCGAGCACCCCGACGAGCTCGCCCTCGGCCGCATGGTCGCCGAGCTGCGCACCGGCGACCTCGGGCGGCTGGACGACGGCCGCGTGCGCATCGTCGGCCGCCGCGACGACATCGCCAAGGTCCTCGGCCTGCGCATCGACCTCGGCCGCGTCGCCGACGCGCTCGCGGATGCCGGTCACGAGGTGGTCGTCACCGCCGACGCCCGCCACCTCCTCGTCACCCTCGTCACCGACGAAGGGGGCAACCCCCACCTCGTCCGCTCGGTCCGCGAGCGGGCGGTCCGGGCCGCCGGCCTCGCCCCCGGGGCCGTCATCGTCGACACCGTCGCAGAGCTGCCCCGGCTGCCCAACGGCAAGACCGACCGGGCCGCGTGCCGCGA
>NZ_JBNFOF010000332.1:0-1640 GCF_057364645.1 Janibacter sp. CFPM2_SD2 | reverse complement strand
CGCTCAGGGGCCTCGAGGGGTGCCGACGTAGCGGGCCCCAGGGGGCCTGCAGGTCGGGTGGGGGTGACCCCCGGCGCGCAGGCGGGCGACCCTCGTCGGGGTCGCGCAGCCGCTCGAGCACGGCGACGATCGCCTCCTCGTCCTCGGGCGGCACGAGGTGCCCGTCGACGCCGTCGTCGACCTGGTCGCCGAAGGTCCCCACGTCGGAGGCGAGGACGGCCAGCCCGTGCTGGTGCGCGAGCAGGACATTTTGGCTCGCGGTGGCGCTGCGATAGGTGAGGGAGAGCACGTCGTGCTGCGCGAGCAGCGGGGCGATCCGCTCGGCGGGGACGTAGCCGCTGTGGATCTGCACCCGGTCGCGCAGGCTGCGGTGCTCGGCCAGCCGCCGGATCTCGTCGCCGGCGTCGCCCCAGATCTCCCCTGCGACGGTGAGCGTCACGTCGGGCACGCGGAGCATCGCCCGCATGAGGACGTCGATGCCCTTGTAGCCCCGCACGAGGCCGAGGGCGAGCAGCCGGGCCGGGCCGCGGTGCTCGGGGCGCTCGACGGGCTCGCCGCCCGGCAGGTGCGGCGGCAGGTCGGTGACGACGACGTGCTCGGCGTCGAGCTCGCGGGCGAGCCGGGACTGCTCGGCGGAGTGGACGACGACCGCGTCGACCCGGCGGAAGAAGGTGCGCATGAGCGCCGCGTCACCGGGGTGCGGCTCGTGCGGCAGGACGTTGTGCGCGATGACGACGCTGCGCGGCCCGCGCCCGGTCATCGCGGTGCGCCCGACGCCGGCGGCCCGCAGCAGGGTGAGGTGCAGCGGCACGACGGGCGGGATGACGTGCACGACGACGATGATGTCGACGTCGCGGAGCCGCCGCCCGGCCCGCACGAGCGAGTCGGGGCGGGCCCACGACAGCGCCCGCACCGTGCGGGGGAAGGGCGGCACGTCCGGGTCCCCCGAGCTCGGCACGGACTGCTCGCCGGGGTAGAAGAAGCTCGGGTAGAGGTGGCTCCACGACACGAGCGTCACGTCGTGACCGGCCGCCTCGAGCTCGTGGGCGAGGGTCGTCGTGTGCGAGGCGACGCCGCCCTTGTAGGGATGCGTCGGCCCGACGACCGCGATCTTCAACGTGGCGTCATCCATGTCGTGGGCAGCCTATGCGACGGTCCCCCGGGTCACCGGGCGACACGACCCGTCCACACGGTGAGGTGCAGCGGGTCCAGCCGCTCGGGGCGGGTCGTCAGCACGTGGGGGTCCTCCATGAGGGTCGTGTCGAGCACCGTGCGCACGTCCGTCGCGCCGATCTCGTCGAGGCTGGCGCGTTCCCGGTGGGCCACGAGGAGCAGCCGGCCACCCCGCTCGCGCACCCGCTCGTCGAGCCGCTCGGCTGCGGCCCGCACCTGCTGCGGGTCGTCGCGCAGCCGGCCCGTCGTCGCGATGCTCGGCACGCCGCACATGCCGCGGGTGATCTGGGTCCAGTGGTTGACCGCCCAGTCGTCGACGGCGAGGACGACATCGCCCGGCGCGAGGGCGTCACAGTAGGTCCGGGCGGCCGCCAGTCCCCCGTCCTCGACGCGCTCCGTGCGGTGCGGCCAGGTCGCCAGGCCCGTGGGCACGGCGGTGACGGCGAGCGCGACGGCGAGGACCCGCG
>NZ_JBNFOF010000331.1:0-1641 GCF_057364645.1 Janibacter sp. CFPM2_SD2 | reverse complement strand
TCGGACGTCGGCGACCCGGCGGCTCAGCGAGGCCAGGGCGTCGGGGCTGGGGGTCGACGACGGTGACGGTGTGCCCCTGCTCGGCGAGGGCGACGGCCAGGCCGCCGGTGCCGGCCGCCGAGGTCGAGGACGCGCAGGGGCCGGGAGAGCTCACGCTGCCGGGACTCGCTGAGCGTGCGGACCTGGGACCACACGGCTGCCGTCCGGACATTGCCCTCGACTCCGCTGCCGCCACGTCGCCACGCACGCTCCTCACTCATGGCCCCAACCCTAGTCGCCGCCGCCGACACCCCCTTCGGCCTCCCCGCTCCCGGGTCGAGGTATCCGCGACCGACTATCCGGTCGGTGCCACCTCGGTCCACCGTCAGGTCAGCAGAGTCCCCTGGTGGTGGACCTGACGCCAGCCGCCCTCTCGTGCGCACCAGATCGACGTGCGCCGCGCGCGGCGCTCTCCTTGGGCCGACGTCCACGAGACCCGGATGACGCCCGGTGCGATGACCCGGGCTCGCAGGTCGTCGATCTCGATGCTCGACGAGTCGGGGTCCGCGGCCTCCGACTCGAGCATCGCAAGGATCGAGTCGCGGTCCCAGACCCGACCAGATGCCCCGACCTCCTCGAAGTCCGGGGCAAGGAGGTCGCCCACCCGCCCACTGTCGGCCCGCGTCTCGGGCGACTGCAGCTCGCGCTCGAGGTCCAGGACCGTGGTCAGCGTCGCGTCATCCGTGTGAGGCATGCACGTACCGTCGCACGCCGGTACGCGCGAGATGTCCCCCACCTGACTGCCCTCGGTCAAAGACGCAGCGCGTGTCCCCACACGCGCTGCGTCTTTGACCCGGACGAAGGGGGACCCGCCCCGGCCGGTCGACGCCCCTCAGTGCCCCGAGCTGCCGGGCGAGGAGTGCCACAGCTTGCGCGGGGGCTCGACACCGGTGCCGGCGGGGCGGGTGTCGGCCCACGGCGCTGGCGGAAGCCCGACGCGTGGACGAGCACCCGGTGCCCGGCAGGCTGCTGGTGCGCGGCGTCGCGGGCGCGGGCGAGGTCGTCGGCCTCGTCGAGCGCGGCGTGCACGGCGGTGATGCCGCCGCGTTGCCAGGCCTCCCACAGCGTCGACAGCTCCCACGCGCCGGAGGCGAGCACCGAGACCCCGCGCGGCCCCGCGCGCCGGATCGTGCCGCGCACGAGCAGCAGCCACGAGTGGAAGATCGTCGCCGCGTAGGGCCCCTGCACGTCCTCGAAGAAGGTCGCGTCGACCGGCCCGGTCGCGTCGTCGACGGTGAGGAAGACGACCCGACGCCCGGAGCGGATCGGCGGGGTCTGGGTCGCGACCTTGACCCCCGCGGCGAGGATCTGGGCACCACTGCGCACCGAGAGCAGGTCGGCGCTGCGGGTCACCCCGAGGGCCTCGAGCATCGGCGCGTAGAAGTCCATGACGTGCCGCGAGGCGTCGAGCCCGAGGATCTCCAGCTCGGCGCCCACCTGGTCGGGCACGCTCATCTCGGGCAGACCGACCCCCTCGCCGAGCTCCGGCGAGTCACCGAGGTCGAGGGTCAGCTGGCTCGCGACCGGGGTCGGCGTCGTGCTCGTGCGCACCTGCTGCGCCCCGGGCTGCCCCGCGGCCCAGGCCGGCGCCTCGGACGACCG
>NZ_JBNFOF010000330.1:0-1697 GCF_057364645.1 Janibacter sp. CFPM2_SD2 | reverse complement strand
GGCGCGGCGGCGACGGCGTGGTGGTCGTGGTCGTCGGGCTCGTCGTCGCCGTGGGCGTCGTCGAGGTCCCAGCCGCCGGAGTACTCGTCGTAGGCGTCGTCGTCGCCGGACTGCTGGTCGGCGTAGACGCGGGCCTGGTCGGCGCGCTCGACGCGCTGCCGGGCGGTGGCCGGGCGGACGCGGAAGACGCCGGTCTCGAGCTCCTCGTCCTCGTCGAAGAGGACCTGCAGCGGGCCGCCGGGCTGGTAGCGCTGCGAGTCGGCGTGCTCCTGGGCGGCGGCGACGAGCTCGTCCTCGAGCTCCTCGTCGAACTCGGTGAGCCGTTCGTAGTCGCTCGGCGCGAGCTCGATGGTGAAGAGGTTGGGCACGATCGTGCGGCCGCGGCCGAGCATCGTGGCGCGGTCGTCCATCGCGCGGCGCAGGGCGGACGCGAGCTCCAGCGGCTGGACCTCGGCGCGGAAGGCGCGCGCGAAGACGCCGTTGACGGTGCGCTCGAGCTTGCGCTCCATGCGTTCGAAGAGGCTCACGCGCTCCTCCCTTCGGGCAGACGTCATCACGGTCACAGGTGCGGCGAGCCTAACGTCTGACTCTGGGCGATGCCTGTACCCCGCGCCGCGACAACGGAAACGGGCCGCGCAGCGTGCGCGGCCCGTCTCCGTTTCGTGTTCAGTGCAGGCGCAGCGCCCTCGGCCGGAGGGCGTGGCGAAGGGAGTGCCCGCGGCGCGACCGACGGGTCGGCTCGGGGCGCGCGGGGGTGCGGGTCTCGTCCTGGGCGATGGCCTGGAGCTCGGCGGTCAGGCGGACGTCGTCACGGTCGGCGGGGGCGGTCGGGTCGAAGGGGAATCGGAAGCGGCTCATGCCTCCACGGTCCTCCGCGCAACCGTTGGGGACAAGCGAAGATTATCGACGGATCGTTCGGTGCAGGCGTATGGTTGGCGGATGCTCGACGTCAACCGTCTCAGGGTCTTCCGCGCCGTCGTCGCCAGCGGCTCCGTGCAGGCCGCCGCCCGCCATCTCGGCTACACGCCGTCGACGATCAGCCAGCACATCACCGCCTTGCAGCGCGAGACCGGGCTGACCCTGTTTGAAAAGGCTGGTCGCGGCATCGTGCCGACCGCCACGGGCCGGCTGCTCGCCACCGAGTCGGAGGAGCTCATGGGCAACCTCGCCCGGCTCACCGGGATGGTCGCCGACCTGCGCTCGGGGCACACCGGGGGCCTCGAGATCGCGTCCTTCAGCTCGGCGGCGCAGGAGTGGGTGCCCGGGGTCGTACGCCGGCTGCGCGAGGAGTACCCGGGCCTGGTCATCGACCTCGCGCTCAACGAGTCGGCCGCGCAGCAGCAGGGCCTGCGTGCCGACATCGACATCCGGGTCGAGGACCCCGAGGCCGAGGTGCCGGAGACGCCCGGCCGCTGCCGCCGGGTGCTCGCCGAGGAGGCCTATGTCTGCGTCGTGCCCCGTGACCACGCGCTCGCCGGGCGTGGCGAGATCGGGCTGCTCGACCTCGAGGGCGAGGCATGGATCCGTGACGACCGCGTCGAGAGCATGTGCACGCAGATCATCAACCGGGCCGCGGCCGCTGCGGGCGTGGCCCCCAACTACGTCGCCCGCTCCGACGACCACCACACGGCGATGGCCTTTGTCGCCGCGGGCGTCGGCGTGTGCGTGCTCCCGCGGCTGGCGCGCTCGCCGCACCG
>NZ_JBNFOF010000329.1:0-1705 GCF_057364645.1 Janibacter sp. CFPM2_SD2 | reverse complement strand
CCGGGCGCCCGAGGTCGAGGGCATCGACGTGCCCGCAGCCCTGACCGCCGTCGAGCAGGCGCAGCCGGCCATCGAGGCCGCGTGGCGTCCGGTGACCGAGGCCTTCGCCGCGCGCCTGGGCTGAGCGCGGGCGTCAACAACCTGACGGCCGAGTACATCTAGGCGACCGCGACGACGAGGGCGGTCGCGATCGCAGCCGCACCCTCGCCCCGACCGGTGAGCCCGAGCCCGTCGGTCGTCGTGCCGCTGAGGCTGACCGGCGCTCCGCAGGCAGCGGACATCGCCTGCTGCGCCTCGTCACGACGGGTGCCGATCTTGGGCCGGGTGCCGATGACCTGCACCGCGATGTTGCCGATCTCGAATCCCGCCTCGCGCACCAGCCGGGCCGCCTCGGCGAGCAGCCTTGTGCCAGAGGCCCCCTCGAGCTCCGGGCGCCCGGTACCGAAGTGCTGGCCGAGGTCACCGATGCCGGCCGCGGCGAAGAGCGCGTCGCACGCCGCGTGGCAGGCGACGTCGGCGTCGGAGTGCCCCTCGAGACCGACCTCGCCGGGCCACAGCAGCCCGCCGACCCACAGCTCGCGCCCGGAGTCGGGCGCGGCGAAGGCGTGGACGTCGACACCGATCCCGGTGCGCGGCAGCCGGGCGACCTCGTGTGCACTCATGGCGACAGTCTCGCAGCCGGGATCAACCGCGGCCGCACCTGCGTTGGACGCAGCGTGACCCCCTTCGACTCGCTCGTCATCGGTGCCGGTCAGGCCGGGCTCTCGGCGAGCCACCACCTGCGCCGGCTCGGCATCGACCACGTCGTGCTCGACGCCAACGAGCACGCCGGCGGCGCCTGGCAGCACCGGTGGGACTCGCTGACGATGGCCGACGTGCACGGCGTCGCCGACCTGCCCGATGCGCCCGCGCCCGGCGAGAGCACCGAGCGGGCCAACGAGGTCATCGCCTGCTGGTTCGACGACTACGAGCAGTCGCACGACCTGCCCGTGCTGCGCCCGGTCCGCGTCGAGCGGGTCACCGACGACGACGGTCTGCTCGTCGTGCACGCCGACGCCGGCACGTGGACGACGCGCACGCTCGTCAACGCGACGGGCACGTGGACCCACCCCTTCGTCCCCACCTACCCCGGGCAGCGCGACTTCGCCGGGGAGCAGTGGCACACCGTCGCCTACCCGGGGCGCGAGCATTTCCGCGGCATGCGCGTGCTCGTCGTGGGTGGCGGCGCCTCCGCGGTGCAGTTCATCGGCGAGCTCGCGACGATCGCGCACGTGCAGTGGGTGACGCGCCGGCCGCCGGTGTGGACGACGGAGTTCTCCGGCCGGGCAGCGATCGAGATGGTCGAGGAGCGGGTGCGCGAAGGGAGACCCCCGGCGAGCGTCGTCTCCGTCACCGGGCTCTCGCTGCGCCCCCAGGAGATGGCCGCGGCGCGGACCGGGGTCTACGAGCGCCGCCGGCCGATGTTCGAGCGGATCGAGCGCGACGGGGTGCGCTGGGCCGACGGCAGCACCGAGCGCTTCGACGCGATCCTGTGGGCCACCGGGTTTCGCCCCGCGGTGCGCCACCTCGCGCCGCTGGGTCTGCGTAGTGCGGAGGGCGGCATCGCCCTGCTGCCGGGATCACGGGACGTGCAGACCTCGGTGACCGCGGCCCGCGACCCCCCGCGTGCAGCTCGTCGGCTACGGGCCCTCCGGCGAGCACGATC
>NZ_JBNFOF010000328.1:0-1720 GCF_057364645.1 Janibacter sp. CFPM2_SD2 | reverse complement strand
CGGCACGGTCGTCGGCGCGGGACGAGCCCCCCTTCGCCCGGGCCTCGAGCCGTCGCTGGACGGCGACCGACCCCACAGGAGGTGCTCGGCCCCGCGCTTGGCGACGGCCAGCAGACGCCCGCCGGGGGCGCCGCGACCTGGCCGGAGGTCGTGGGATCGGACATGGTCAGTCTCCTTGCGGGGAGGGTGTCGGGTCGGGGCCCGCCGTCCCGGGGGACGAAGGGAGCAGATGGTGCGTCTTCGCCCAGAGCCAGCCGATGGCCGCCCACACGACGTCCGCGAGGACGGTGAGGAATCGGGCGACGACGACGACGGCCGTCGCCGCGGACACCGGCATCGTCGTCGCCAGCAGCACGACGAGGACGACGTCGCGCACGCCGACGCCGGCGGGCACGACGATGCTGAACATCCCGATCCCGGCCGCGAGCAGGTAGCCCGAGACGGCGACGAGGAGCAGGCGGGAGGCGTCGGCGTCGTCGGGCGCGAGGTTGCGCGCCATGACCCACACCGACAGGCCGCCGACGATCCACGAGGTGGCGAACCACAGGCTCGACAGGCCGACCGCAGCGTGGGTGAGGTCGTGCTCGAGCGGGTCGCGGCGCAGCAGGCGAAGCATCGTGCGGATGCCGAGGTTGAGCACCGGGGGCCACAGCAGCACCCCGAGGACGGCGATGATCGCCAGCAGGACCCACCACGGCACGACCGCGTCGCCGCGGGTGAGCAGCACCGGCAGTGCCGGCAGGCCGAGGATCATGCCGGTGAGCGCGGAGAGGGCGATCGTCAGCAGGCCGACGATCGCCGTGCGTCGCCGGGGCACGCCGAGCCGGTGGGCCATGTCGGTCTGGACGACGACCGACCACACCGAGCCGGGCAGGTACTTGCCGAGCTGGCCGACGAAGAAGACCCCGCTCGCCGGCGCGATGTGCAGCCGTGAGCCGAGGTCGGCGAGCAGCACCCGCCACCCGAGCACCGTGAAGAAGGGCGAGAGCATCGCCAGGCCGGTCGCGGCGAGGAGGGTCACGGGTCCGATGCGCCCGAGGTCGCCGCGCACCTCGGCCCAGTTGCGCCACAGCGCGATGCCGACGGCGACGAGGACGAGGACGAGGAAGCCGATGCGCAGCACGTCGAGCGCGCGCTGCGCGTCGTGCGTCCGGGCGCCGAGGCGCCCCGCCTCGTCTGGCTCATCGGCGTCGCAGGGTGAGCCGGACGAGGCGTGCGCGGCGTCGGGGTCGGCGCTCACGCGCGAGGCGTGCCGCAGCCGGGCCGTGAGGTCGCCGTCGACGTCGCCGAGAGGGTGAATCCGCGTCGGCCGGCGCGGGCGATGACCGCCCGCAGGTCGGCCGCTCCGCCGATGACGTCGTCGCCCTGACCGCCCACGGGCAGGGTCAGGCACAGCAGGCCGCCGGAGCGCAGCGCCCACCCGGCCTGGGTGAAGGTCTCGTCGATGTCGGCGGCGGACGCGTCGTCGGGGTGCAGCCGGGTGACGACGTCGAGGGTCGCGGTGTCGACGTCGAGCAGCGTCATCGACGAGCGGGCGCCGGTGAGCTCGACCTCGATCGGCGCGTAGCCGGCGGCCCGGGCCCAGCGGCCGAAGGGGGACCCGCTGCCGGATGCGTCGATGATCAGGGCCTCGCGCCGGCCCTCGTCGCGCATGCCGATGAGCACCTCGAGGGCACCGAGCGCGGCCCACTCGCTGATCTCGTCGGCGCCGCGCGGCAGG
>NZ_JBNFOF010000327.1:0-1740 GCF_057364645.1 Janibacter sp. CFPM2_SD2 | reverse complement strand
CGGGGCCTGCGCGCGGTAGGCGGCGGCGACGTCGTCCGGCAGGTCGGCGAGCTCCGTCAGGTGCGCGGCCACGGTACCGGCATCGCCGCGGGCGACCGGCCCGGTGAGGGCGGCGTCACCGGAGGACAGGGCGTTGTCGAGGCTCGCCTGCAGCAGCGGGCGCAGTACCCGGTCGGCGGGGTCGATGCCCGCCGAGCGCAGGATCTCCATGGCCTGGGCGACGAGCGTGACGAGGTGGTTGCTGCCGTGGGCCAGGGCCGCGTGGTAGCGACCGCGGGCCTCCTCGGGCACCCACACCGGCTCCCCGCCCATCTCGACGACGAGGGCCTCGGCCACGGGTCGCAGCGCCTCGGGCGTCGTGATGCCGAAGCAGCACTCGGCGAGCCGGGCGAGGTCGAGGCTGGTGCCGGTGAAGGTCATCGCGGGGTGGATGGCCATCGGCACCACCGTGTCCGCGACAGGGGCGAAGGGGGCCAGACCGTGCCGGCCCGAGGTGTGGACGACGAGCTGCCCCGGGCGCCACGCGCCGGTCGCGGGCAGCCCGGCGACGAGGTCGGTCAGGGGCGTCGTCGGCACGGCGAGCAGCACGAGCTGGGCGGCCACGACGACCTCGGGCACCGGCAACACCGGCACCCCGGGCAGCAGGGCCTCGGCCCGCTCACGGGAGTCCTCGGAGACGGCGGAGACGGCGACCACCTCGTGGCCGGCGGCACGCAGCGCCGGCCCCGAGACGGCACCGACCCGTCCGGCGCCAACGACACCGACCCGCAGGGGTCGGCCGAGCGGGCGCGGGCGATCGGCCGGAGGGCAGGTCAGGGAGGCTCACCTGCCCGACGCTACCCGCGCCCCATCTCCCCCTCGCATCTGCTTGAGGTCGTGCGCACCCCCCGCCGCATTTCCTTAAGGTCGTGCGCATGGACCCGACGTGGGAGCAGGCCTGGCACGCGGCGCTCTACGGCCCCGAGGGCTTCTACCGGCGGCCGGAGGGGCCGGCGGGCCACTTCGCCACCTCCGCGCAGGGCGCGGCCGCCGAGCTGTTCGCCGGAGCCCTCCTCGAGCTGGCGCGAAGGGAGGGCCTCACCACCGTCGTCGATGTCGCCTGCGGCCGCGGCGAGCTGCTGAGCGCCCTTGCCGCACAGGCGGATCCGTCGATCCGCCTCGTCGGCGTCGATGTCGTGCCCCGCCCCGACGACCTGCCCGCGCGAGTCGAGTGGGTCGTCTCCCCGGGAGGAGCGGACCTGCCCGACCTCGGCTCCCCCACCGCGGCGCTGGTCCTCGCGCACGAGTGGCTCGACGTCGTCCCGTGCCCCGTCGCGGAGGTCGACGAGGAGGGCGTCCTGCGGGTCGTCCACGTCGCGCCCGACGGCAGCGAGTCGTTCGGTGACCCGCTGGCGGGGCCGGACCGTGACTGGTGCGACCGCTGGTGGCCCGGGCCCGGCTCCCCCGGCGACCGGGGTCGAGGTGGGACGAGCGCGCGACGTGGCCTTCGAGGACCTCGTGCGGCGCACCGGGCCGGCCTCGTCGTCGCCGTCGACTACGGCCACGTGCTCGGCGACCGTCCACCCGCGGGGAGCCTCGTCGGCTTCGGCGACGGGTCGGTCTGCACGCCCGTGCCCGACGGTGGCTGCGACCTCACCGCGCACGTGGCGATGGACTCCCTGGGCCCCGACCGGCTGCTCACCCAGCGCGAGGCGCTGCTCGAGCTGGGGGTCGGACGGGGCACGGCCACCGCTCGACCTG
>NZ_JBNFOF010000326.1:0-1744 GCF_057364645.1 Janibacter sp. CFPM2_SD2 | reverse complement strand
GGGGCCGCGGCGGCGCGGTCCATGCCCGCGACGACGAAGCGCGTGGCGGCGGGGCGGCCGAGCGTCGTGACGCCACTGCTGCACGTGGACGGCGCTCTGGCCCTCCTCGTCGTCGAGGACGACGTGCGTCTCGACGGGGACGTCGCTCATCGGCAGCAGTCGGACCCCCTTCGCCGGGAGGCCGTGCCGCTCGGCCAGGCGTGCGGTGACCTCGCTCGGGGTGGCGCCCCGGCCCAGCCAGGCGGTGCGGGCGAGGTGGGTGGCGACCTCGCGGTCGGCGACCGGGAACCACGCCGGCAGGACGCCGAGGGCGCCGAGCTCGTCGGTGACCACGGAGGTATCGGCGGTCGACGGGACGTCGGAGAGCGCGGCGAGCAGGCCGTCGACGTCGGGGGACAGGCGCAGCCCGCCGAGCGAGATGTCGTCGCCGGTGTTGGCCACCACGGTCACCTCGTCGGCGCCGGGCGAGGTGGCGAGGTGGTCGGCGAGGCCGCGGACGAAGGGGGCGCCGGCGGCCGCCGGCGAGATCACGGTGATGCGCATGGGAGACATGTTCTCAGCCGGGCGTCGGAGGCCGGTGCAGCGGTGGACCGTTCGCCGCTCCATAGCCTGCTCGGCTTGACGACGCACGCATGACACGCATGTAATTACAGACATGTCAGGCCGCCAGACGGTGTGACGTGAAGTACAGGGTCGAGTGCCGAGGTCGAGGAGGGACCATGCACGAACTTCAGCTGATCACCGGTGGTGACATCGACGACGAGTCCACGGAGCTGTCCTGGCAGGAGCGTTCGCTCTGCGCCCAGACGGACCCGGAGGCCTTCTTCCCGGAGAAGGGCGGCTCCACCCGCGAGGCCAAGAAGGTCTGCGTCGGGTGCGAGGTGCGCCAGGAGTGCCTCGAGTACGCCCTCGAGCACGACGAGCGCTTCGGCATCTGGGGCGGCCTGTCGGAGCGAGAGCGCCGCAAGCTCAAGAAGCGCGCGGTCTGACCGTCGGCGAGGTCGTGACGCAGCCCAGCCCCACGTCAACCCCCGCCACCCCCTCTCGGCGGACGACGGCCCCACCGGCGACCGTCACCGCGGTCGTCGTCGCACGCACCCGTGAAGCCACCGGCCAGGTCCTGAGCGCCCTCCTCGCCCAGGACCGACTGCCGGACCGACTCCTCCTCGTCGACGGCGCCATCGACGGGCTCGGTGACACGAGCGACCTCCTCGCTCCGGTCGACGAGGCCGGCATCGACGTCCTGACGACGACGCTGGGCCCCCGCCGCGGTCTGCGGCGCATCCTCCCCGCGATGATCGACCGGCTCCCGAAGGCCGACGTCGGACGCGACCTCGTCTGGGTCCTCACCTCGCGGGCACGCCCCCACCCCGAGGCGCTGCGCCGCCTCGTCGCGGCGACCGGCCGCGGGGTCGGCATGGCGGCTCCCAAGCTCGTCGACGAGCGCGACCCGAGCCGGATCGTGCGGATGGGCCTTCAGGTGACCCGCGCCGGGCGGATCGTCCCGCACCCGGTCGCCGGCACGACCGACCAGGGCCAGCACGACGCCGACATCGACGCGATCGCCGCCCCGCTCGACGGGCTGCTGCTCGACCGCGAGACCTACGAGCGTCTCGACGGCCACGACCCCGCGCTCGGCGACCTCGGGGGCGACCTCGACCTCGGCTGGCGCTCGCAACGCGCGGGTCGACGAGTCGTCATCGTCCCCGAGGCCAAGGTCGCGGTGCGGCCCACGGCCGCGGAG
>NZ_JBNFOF010000325.1:0-1756 GCF_057364645.1 Janibacter sp. CFPM2_SD2 | reverse complement strand
GGTGGGGTGCGGGTCGCGGTGGCCGGGTGACGAGCACCTCGCCCGTCGCCACGGTCGGGCGGCGGCGGCCGACGGACAGTGCCTCGGCGCGGCGCACCCAGGTCACCGCCGCCTCGACGTGCTCCTCGGGGTGCACCTGCACGAGGTCGTCGGCGTGGTCGACGAGCCGGCGCACCGCGGGCAGCAGGCCCTTGCGGTAGAGGCGCAGGCGCGCGGGGTTCTCGCGGTGGAGCAGCGCGACCCGCAGGTCGAGGTCGAGCAGCTCGTCGAGCACACCCCGCAGCTCGGCCGGGTCGGCCATCGTGTCGGCGGCGTCGTCGACGACGAGCAGGTCGAAGGGAGCGAGCGGCCGCGTCGAGATCCACGCGTGGGGTGCGGTGAAGGGGCGACCCGGCGCACTCTCGCGATCGGGGTCGGACTCGCCATGCCGCGTGGCCCAGTCGAGGACGAGCTCCTGCGGGACGTCGGCCCCCTCGGCCACCGGCGGCAGCTCCCCCTTCGTCCTGGCCGTGGCCAGACGCCGGTGCCACGCCTTGTAGGCCGAGCGATAGGCCAGCCGCGCACCGATGCCCCAGCCGACGCCGAAGTCGCTGCGGGACAAGGATCCCGAGCGCAGGCGGGTGATCTGCAGGGGCGGGGTGACCATGGGCGGGACCTGGCCGGTGACGGCTTCGATCCGGGCGTTGTACTCGCTGTCGGCGCTCTTGCGCACGTCGTCGAAGCTGCCGACCCGGTCGTGCGTCGACCGCCGCATGACGAGCCCGGCGGCGTTGTGCCGCACCGCGGGGTAGCCGAGCCAGGCGAGCCGGAGGTCCTCGCTCGCGCGGATCGCCAGGGCGTGGGTCGCGACGAGCGAGGGGTCGGCGAGCAGCGGGAGCACCTGGCGCTCGATGCGCTCGGGGTGGCACCAGTCGTCGGCGTCGAGGAAGGCGAGGTACTCCCCCTTCGCCTGGGCCAGACCGAGGTTGCGCGCGCGATAGGCCCCGCCGTTGCGCTCACGGGTGATGACCCGCGCCCGCGGGTCCAGCGCGGCGATGCGGGCGATCTCGTCGGCGAAGTCCGGGCCGGACGCGTCGTCGACGACGAGCACCTCGAGCCGTGACCAGGTCTGGTCGAGCAGGGCGCGGATCGCCGTGGCGAGCCACGGGCCCGGGCGATAGGCGGTGACGACGACGCTGACGAGCGGCAGCTCGTCGGGGTCGATGTCGCGGCCGGTCGCCTCACGGACCCGCTCGCGCAGACCCTCCCGGCGGGCGGCGAGCTCGCCCCGGTCGGGGCCGACGCGGTCGTAGACATCGAGGTCGTCGCCGAAGGCCGCGACCGACTCCGCCCCGACGACCGCCCGCGAGCTCGTCGTCGGTGAGCCTGCGGGGCACGAGCATCCCCGGCGTCGCGCCAGCGGCGGGTGAGCAGCGCCCACCACGCCTCGCCGTCACCGGCGGTGCCGGGGTGCGCCAGGTCGGTCTCGAGGTCGAGCCGCTCGTCGTCGGAGAGCTGGGTGAGCGCGGGCAGCTGGGCCGCGAGGACGGCCGCGCCCTCCCCGCCTCGGTCTGGCGGGCGAGCAGGGTGTGGGCGTGCAGCAGGCACTGCCGCGCGGTCAGGGCACCGGCGTGACCCTCGTCGACGAGCTCGCGGAAGACCGCCGACCCGGTCCGGGCCAGCTCGGCGTCACCGCTGGTGACGAGCAGCTCGGCCCAGCCGGCCCGCCAGCTCGGGGCACCGGTGCGCTCGGCGAGCAGCGCGCGGCATCACGCAG
>NZ_JBNFOF010000324.1:0-1766 GCF_057364645.1 Janibacter sp. CFPM2_SD2 | reverse complement strand
CAACAGGCGACGACGTCGCCGAGCAGGCGGACCACCTCGTCCTCGTCGAGCAGGTGGGGTCGGGTCGTCTCGCCGGTCGCGGCGTGGAAGAAGGCGCCCCGGACCCGCTCGGGGTCGAGCCCGCGCCAGCGCGCATAGGCGATGCGATAGGCCGACAGCTGCACAGCGCGCACCTCGGCCTCGGGGCCGCGGGGCGGGCGCCCGGTCTTCCAGTCGACGACCGTGACTCCCCCGTCCTCGTCGGCGAAGACCGCGTCGACCCGCCCCCGCACGGCGTGCTCGCCGAGGACCGTCTCGAGCGAGAGCTCCACCTCGAGCGGCACGCGGTCGGCCCACTCGCTGGCGAGGAAGTGCTCCTGCATCGTCGACAGGTCCGTATCGGCCAGCGAGTCGTCCGCGCTGCCCGGTAGCTCGAGCACGTCGACGAGACCGGCATCGGCGTAGTGCTGCTCGACCCACGCGTGGAAGGCCGTGCCGCGTCGTCCGGCCACCTGCGGCGGCTGCGGCATGGGGCGCCGCAGGTCCATCGCGAAGGCCTGCGGGTCCCGCGCGAGCGCGACGAGCTGCGAGGTCGACAGGTGGGCCGGCAGGTCCACGCCGACGTCCTCCCCCCGCGCCCGACGGCGCTGCTCACGCTCGGTCAGCAGCAGCCGCATCGTGTCGTCGATCGGGTCCGGCCCACCGTCATCAGCGTCGACGCCACCGGCACCGTCGCCACCTCTGTCGGCAGCACCAGCGCGCGCAGCCATCCCTGCAGCCGCCGCCTCGAGCCCGGCCCGCTCGGGCGCCGGCTCGGCGCCGGGCCACACGACCTGCCGCTCGACCGCCAGCGAGGGGTTGGGCTCGTCCTTGGTCTCCGGCATGTCCGTCCACTCGAGGATCTCGACCGGACCGGCAGCGCGCGCCTCGTCGAGGAATCGTGACTGCAGCCGCGGCTGCTGCCCCGTCGCGCCCCACACCCACGACCCGAGCAGCAGCTGGCTGCGCGCGCGGGTGAAGGCGACGTAGGCCAGACGGCGCTCCTCGAGCAGCCCGTGCTCGCCGTTGGCCGCGCGATAGCGCTTGAGCTCGTCCTGGAGCGCCTTCGTCTCGCCGAGCGACAGGTCGAGGTGCGGCAGCCCCTCGCGGTCACCCCGCAGCGGGAAGGGCACGCCGTCGAGCCCGGTGATCCACCCCGAGTCGTTGACCTGCCCGACCACCCATGTCCCGTCGTCCTTGAGGGAGGCCCGCGACAGGTGCGTCGGGAAGACCCCTTCGGACAGGCCGGGCACGGCGACGACGTCCCACTCGAGGCCCTTCGCCGCGTGGCAGGTGAGGATCTGCACGGCGTCGGCGGCCGGCTCGACGACCGGCTTCTCCAGGCCCCGCTCCTGCTCGACGGCGGCCTCGATCCAGTCGATGAAGCCACCCAGCGTCGGGCGGTCGGCGCTCGAGGAGAACTGCGCCGCCACGTCGGCGAAGGCGTCGAGGTGCGCCCGCGCGGCACCCGGCGACCACTTCGGCCGGGCCAGCACCTCGATGTCGACCCCGAGCTCCCGCTCCGCCTCGCCGACGAGGTCGGGCAGCGGCATGCCGGCCTGACGTCGCAGCCGGGCGACCATCGCCCCGATCTGCTGCAGCCGCGCAGCGCCGTGTCGGAGATCGACTGCCCGCCGTCACCCCGCCACCCCGGGTCGGGCAGCCGGTCGAGGGCGTCGACGATCGTGACCGCGTCGTCCGGCCCGGGCGGCGGCGCGTCCTCGCCGAGGTCGTCCCGGGCCGCCTTG
>NZ_JBNFOF010000323.1:0-1779 GCF_057364645.1 Janibacter sp. CFPM2_SD2 | reverse complement strand
GGCGGGGATCGGCGAGCTCGAGCAGCTCGTCGACGCGGGTGGCGGGGATGCCGGCGGTGGCGGCGAGGACCCTCAGGTGGTCGCGGCCGGAGCGGCCGGGGTGGAAGTTGGTCGCCTCGAGCGCCGAGCCGACGACCCGCAGCGGCTGGTCGAGCTCGCGGTAGTCCTGGCCGTCGATCGTCGCGGTGCCGGAGGTCTGGTGGACGAGGCCGAGCAGCATGCGCAGGCTCGTCGTCTTGCCGGCGCCGTTGGGTCCGAGGAACCCGGTGATCCTCCCGGGCTCGACGTTGAAGCTGAGGTCGTCGACGGCCGTGAAGCCGCCGAACCGCTTCGTCAGGTTGCGCACCTCGACGCGCGCTCCTGTCGTGGTCATCAGGTCCCCTTCGTCGGTGATGTCGCAGACCATGCAACCATCCCGGCCGAAGGGAGGGCATCCGCCTTTCGTCTGAACCTCACCTCCCCCCGTCGGGGGAGACCGCCCAGTCGAACTCTGCAAAACCCTGGGGTTTTGCAGAGTTGGCGCACACAGGCAACGCTCAGCGGGCTCCCCGTAGAATCTCGCCCACCATGACCATAGGTCTTCTCATCCTGGCCCTGGTGCTCACTCTGGGTACCGCCCTCTTCGTGGCTGCCGAGTTCTCCCTCGTCGCCCTCGACCGACCCGCCGTCCAGCGAGCCGTCGACCACGGCGACACCGCGGCCAAGCCCGTGCTGGGCTCCCTTCGCCAGCTCTCCACGCTGCTCTCCGCGTGCCAGATCGGCATCACCGTCACGACCCTGGCGCTGGGCTACATCGCCAGCCCTGCGATCGGCTCGCTCATCCAGCCGGGGCTCGAGGCCGTCGGGGTGCCGGAGAGCGTGGCGTCCTCCTCGTCCGACGGACTGGCCCTGATCATCGCCACCGTCTTCTCCATGATCCTCGGCGAGATGGTGCCCAAGACCCTCGCCGTGTCGGAGCCGCTGGGTGTCGCCAAGCTCGTCGCCGTGCCGATGCGCGTCATCGGCGTGCTCTTCAAGCCGCTGATCTTCGTCCTCAACGGCAGCGCCAACTGGGTGCTGCACCGCATGGGCGTCGAGCCGCAGGAAGAGTTGTCGGCCGCCCGCAGCCCTGCCGAGCTCGCCTCGCTCGTGCGCACCTCCGTCGAGGCCGGCACCCTCGACTACGGCACCGCCCGGCTCGTGACCCGCTCGCTCGGCTTCGGCGAGCAGACCGCGGCCGACGTCATGACGCCCCGCAACCGCGCGAGCGCCATCGACCGCACCGCGTCCGCCGAGGATCTCGTCTCGCTCGCGCGCCGCACCGGTCACTCGCGCTTCCCCGTCACGGGGGAGGACTGGGACGACATCGACGGTGTCGTCCACGTCAAGAAGGCCATCGCCGTCCCGCACGAGCGCCGCGCGGGCGTGCCCGTCTCCGCGCTGATGATCGACCCGGTCGTCGTCCCCGAGACCCTGCGGCTGGACCCGCTGCTCATGCAGCTGCGTGACTCCGGCCTGCAGATGGGCGTCGTCGTCGACGAGTACGGCGGTACCGCGGGTGTCGTCACGCTGGAGGACCTCGTCGAGGAGATCGTCGGCGAGGTGAGCGACGAGCACGACCTCGCGCAGACCACCGGTCGTCGCCTCCGCGACGGCGTGTGGACCGTGCCCGGCCTGTGGCGCCCCGACGAGGTGCGTGACCGGCTCGGCGCCGAGGTGCCCGAGGGCGCGGCCTACGAGACCGTCGGCGGCTGGGTCATGGCCGAGCTCGGCCGGGTCCCCGAGTCCGGCGCGCGTGGC
>NZ_JBNFOF010000322.1:0-1792 GCF_057364645.1 Janibacter sp. CFPM2_SD2 | reverse complement strand
GGCGGGGCCGACCGGTCGGTCGGCAGCGTGCGGTCGGTGTTGGTCGCCACCCACGCGGCGCCGGCCCGCACCGCGTGCGCGGCCTCCGCGAGGTCAGTCGCGGTGACATGAGGTCCGTAGCCCTGGAGCACCGCTGCGGGCTCCCCCTTCGTCACCGGGGTCAGTCCCACAGCACGAAGGGAGGCACTCACCCCCTCGCCACCGATCGCCATGACCTCGGCGCCAGCGGGCAGCCGCGCCGCGAGCTCACGGGCAGCCGCCAGCGAGCTCGTGAGGACGTGGTCGTCCTCGACGACGACCCCGCGCGCGCGAAGGTGCTCCCCGACAGCGGCCGGGGTGCGCGAGGCATTGTTCGTCGCGAAGAGGACCGGGATCGACAGCGCGTTGAGCACGTCGACGGCGTGGTCGATGGCCGTTGGGCCGGCGACGACCACACCGTCGATGTCGCAGACCAGGGCGTCGTGGGCCCCGGCGAGCGTGTCAGGCGAAGGGGGTGTCGTCACTCGTCGGCGGCCGGGTCGGCACCCTCACCGGGCACGTCGTCGACGACCTCCTGCAGGCTCACCCCGTCGAGCTCCTCGACGCGCTCAATGGCATCGGTCTCGCCGTCCTGGTCCGCGACGGCGCCTTGGCGAACCACGCCCGGGCGTCATCCGTGCGGTCGACCTCGAGCAGTGCGTCGGCGTAGGCATACCAGACACGCCCCGCCCACGGCTTGTTCTTGACCTTGTCGACCTGGCCCTGCAGCGCGAGCACTGCGGCCTGGGGCTGACCCATGTCGCGACGGATCCCGGACCCGACGATCAGCAGCTCGACCTGCTCCTCCTGGCCGAGCTGACGGGCCTCGGGCGAGCCCAGCAGCTCCAGCGCCCGGGCCGGGCGGCCGAGGCCACGCTCGCAGTCGACCATGAGCGGGAGCAGGTGGGAGGAGCCGCTGAGTCGCCGCACGGTCCGGAACTCGGTGAGGGCCCGGGCGTAGTCGCCCATCCGGTAGGCCACGAAACCGAGGGCCTCGCGGGCGGCCGGCACGCGACCGGCACGACGGACGGCCGTCTCCGCGTGGGCGAGGGCACCGTCAAGATCTTCAGCCTCGAGCAGGGCGGCGACCATGACGAGGTGCTGGGCGACGCCGTCGGCATTTTCCTTGCTCAGGGTGCGCAGCTGCTGCCGTACGCTCCGGTCGAGTTCCGCGCCGGTGACGTCCGGTGCGATCGCCGGCTCCGGCTTGCGGCCCTCCTTGGGGACGAGCCGCGAGCCGCTGCGGCTCTCGGCGTCCGCGTCACGCGAGGCTCCACCGCGCTCCGGACGGCCTCCTCGCTCGGGACGACCCTGACGATCGGACCGGTCGAAGCGGTCCCCGCGGTCGGGACGGCCACCCCGCTGCTGACGGCCCGACGACCCGTCCCGGTCCGGGCGACCGCCAGATCGCCCACGACCACCGGAACCGCCGCGACCACCGCCGGAACCGCCCCGGGGACCCTGGCCCCCGCGACCGGCAGCGCCTCCACGGCCACGATCCGGCCTGCTCGACCTCTCGTCCACGACATCAACCTCTCTTGACCTGTTGCCTCGGATCAGACTCTCCCGACCCGGGCTCTCAACGCAACACCCACCGACGATTCTTCCCCGTCAGCGGATCCCGGTTCGCACCGGCTGCCCGGAACGCCTGGTCCGGGAATGCAAGAAGCCCCCCAGCGACTCGCTGGGGGGCTTCTTGTGAATGTTTGTCCGGCTGCGTCCTACTCTCCCACACCGTCACCAGTGCAGTACCATCGGCGCTGAAGGGCTTAGC
>NZ_JBNFOF010000321.1:0-1808 GCF_057364645.1 Janibacter sp. CFPM2_SD2 | reverse complement strand
CGCGAAGGTCGACGCGACCGCGCCGACAGTCACCGCGCCGGCGGCCGCGCGCACGCGCTGGCCTGGGACCTCGCCGAGCTCGACGTCGTCGACGAGCGGGTCCGCGCCGCCGAGGAGCTCGCCGGCGGCGGCATCGACATCCTCGTGAACAACACCGGGGGCCCGCCGCCCGGTGGCGTCCTCGGGCACGAGCAGCAGGTGTGGGAGACGCACTTCCGCTCGATGGTGCTGTCGGTCATCGCGATCACCGACCGGGTCGTGCCCGGTATGCGCGAGCGCGGCTGGGGCCGGGTCATCACGTCGACGAGCTCGGGCGTCGTCGCGCCGATCCCCGGGCTCGGCCTGTCGAATGCGCTGCGCAGCACCCTCGTCGGCTGGTCCAAGACCCTCGCCGGCCAGGTCGCCGGCGACGGTGTGACGGCCAATGTCGTCGTCCCGGGCCGGATCACGACCGAGCGCACGGCCTTCCTCGACGAGAGCCGGGCGCAGCGCGAAGGGCGCCCGGTCGAGGAGGTCGCGGCGGAGAGCCGGGCGACCATCCCCGCGGGTCGCTACGGCGAGCCGCACGAGTACGGCCAGACGGTCGCCTTCCTCGCGAGCGTCCCCGCTGCCTACGTCACCGGCTCGGTCGTGCGCGTCGACGGCGGCCTCGTCGCGGCGATCTGAGCAGGAGCAGACATGACCACCACACGCGAGACGATCACCCGCGAGACGAGCGGCGTCTACGCCATCGCGCCGACCCCCTTCGAGCCCGACGGCACCGTCGACCTCACGAGCCTGGACCGGCTCGTCGACTTCTACGGCGAGGTCGGCGTCGACGGGCTGACCGTGCTCGGCCAGCTCGGCGAGGCGCCGAAGCTCGACCAGGACGAGGCCGTCGACATCGCCCGCCGGGTCATCGCCCGCACCGACGTGCCGGTCGTCGTCGGGGTGAGCTCGCCCGGCTTCGCCGCGATGCGCTCGCTGACGGCCGCGGTCATGGACGCCGGTGCCGCCGGCGTGATGATCGCTCCGCCGCGGACCCTGCGTACCGACGACCAGGTCGTCGGCTATTACGCCGGGGCCGCCGACGCCATCGGGACGGACGTCCCCTTCGTCATCCAGGACTACCCGCTGACCTTCGACGTGCAGATGACCCCGGGCGTCATCGCGCGCATCGCGCGGGACACCCCGGGCGCCGTCATGCTCAAGCACGAGGACTGGCCCGGGCTGGACAAGATCAGCGCGCTGCGCGAGCTCGAGGCGAAGGGGGAGATGCCGCGGCTGTCGATCCTCACCGGCAACGGCGGGCTCTTCCTCGACTACGAGATGGACCGCGGTGCGGACGGCGCCATGACCGGCTACTGCTTCCCCGACCTGCTCGTCGACGTCGTGCGGATGTCGCGGGCGGGGGAGCGCGAGGCCGCGCACGACCTCTTCGACGCGCACCTGCCGCTCATCCGCTACGAGCAGCAGCCCGGCGTCGGGCTCGCCGTGCGCAAGCACGTGCTGCAGCGCCGCGGGATCCTCGCGCACGACGCCCAGCGCACCCCGGCTCGGGGGCTGTCGGCGACGGCGCGGGCCGAGGTCGACCACCTGCTCGAGCGGCTCGCGCGCCACGACCCGCGCGCCGCGCTCTGAGATGGCCCGCAGCGACGAGGTCTACGAGACGCTGCGCGCGCAGATCCTCTCCGGGGAGCGGGGCGGCGGGCAGTCACGTGCCCGAGGAGTCCCTGACCGAGACCCTCGGGGTCAGCCGCACGCCGGTGCGAGCCGCCCTGCAGCGCCTCGCCGACGAGGGGCTGGTCGTCGTGCGGGCCCGGGCGGGG
>NZ_JBNFOF010000320.1:0-1822 GCF_057364645.1 Janibacter sp. CFPM2_SD2 | reverse complement strand
GCGGCGGTGACCTCCTCGAGCGGGGCCTCGTCCACGACCCGGCAGGCGCACCGGCTCGCAGGTCGGCCAGCCCCTTGGCGATCGGCTGGAGGACGGCGCGCACCGAGGCGACGACGAAAGGCGGCCGGGCGTGCCCCTCCCCCGTCGGGTCGGGGTGGCGCAGCCGACGCAGGACCGCGAGGCGGCGGCCGACGGTGTCGCTGCGCGGGCTGAGTCGCTCGTGCGGCAGCGTCTCCCAGCTGGGAAGGTCGCGACCTGCTCGTCCCCGACGAGCTCGCCGAGGGCCGTGGCGATGTCGTCGGCCTCGCGCGCGGCTCGACGTGACGACGAGCCGGGGTGCGGCCGGTCGGGGGGCGTCGCCGCCCGGGCGAGCGCGACGACCGGGGCCCGCAGGCCGGTCGGGGCGACGATGTCGACGACGTCGCTGCTCTCGCGGTGTCGAGGGATATCCGCGAGCCCGGGCAGGCCGGCGATCGCGCGAAGGAGGGGGGCGAGTGAGGAAGTCATGCTGGGCTCGATTCTGCCGCATGCCACCGACGGTCCACAGCCGCGAGGTGAGGAGCCTCCCCTTCGTCCGTCCGGTGTGGCAACGTACGACCCACAGCCGCCGGTCGGCGGCCCGACACGACACGGACCAGGGGGCCACGTGGCGCGGACCCGCAGCACACTCCACCCGGCACGGCTGCTCGCGGCCGTGCTCGCAGCCATCGGCCTGGTGCTGCTCGGTGGCGGGAGCGCCCTGGCCGATGCCCCCTTCGACGTGCCGGAGCAGATCACCGACCGCGCCGGCGTCCTCGGCGACACCGGCACCCTGCAGGACGACCTCGACGCGCTCCAGCGCGACCACGACCTGCAGCTCTTCGTCGTCTACGTCGACTCCTTCGACGGGACCGACCCCGAGCAGTGGACCCAGCAGACCTACGAGACCTCGGGCATGGGGAGCAACGACGTGCTCCTCGCCGTCGCCGTCGAGGACCGGCGCTACGGCATGTGGACGACCGAGGACTCCGGGCTGGGCCCCGACGACATCTCCCGCGTGCAGAGCGAGGACGTCGAGCCCGCGCTCGCCGACGACGACTGGGCCGGCGCGGTCACCGCGGCGGCCGAGGGCCTGGGCTCCGGTGGCGGCGGGCTGTCGTCGAGCACGTGGATCTACCTCGTCCTCGGGCTGATCGTCGTCGGCGGCATCGCCCTGCCCCTGCTCGTCAGCCGGCTGCGCGGTGGCCAGACCCGGGCGGCGGAGGGCACGCCCCAGCCGGTCATGGCCGGCGTGACGACCGACCAGATGCGGCAGGACGTCGGTCGTGCCCTCGTCGACCTCGACAACGCGATCCGCTCCTCCGGCGAGGAGCTCGCCTTCGCCCAGGCACAGTTCGGCGAGCAGGCGACCCAGCAGTTCACCCGGGCCCTGGAGTCGGCGCGGGGTCGGATCAACGAGGCCTTCCGCATCCAGCAGGAGCTCGACCTCGCCCGCGGCGCCGGGCGGCTCGGCGAGCCCGAGGAGCGGGCCCGGCTCGCCGAGATCCTCGAGCTGACCCGCGCCGCGGACGAGGAGCTCGACGCGCAGGAGGCGGAGTTCTCCCGGCTGCGCGACCTCGAGGCGACCGTCCCGCAGTTCCTCGCCTCGCTGCGCACCCGGGCCACCGAGGTCGAGGCGCGCGTGCCGGTCGCCCGGCAGGAGCTCGCCGGGCTGTCGGCGACCACCCGCGCGAGGCGCTCGTGACCCTCACGGCCAACATCGACCAGGCGGTACGGCTCGTCGCCTCGGCGCAGGGGTTCGTCACGACCGGCGAGGGGCACGTCGCCGCCGGCGACCGCCCTC
>NZ_JBNFOF010000319.1:0-1841 GCF_057364645.1 Janibacter sp. CFPM2_SD2 | reverse complement strand
GCTCCAGCGCGGCGGCGCCGACCCCGCCGTCCGCGTCGATCCCTCGCGCGACCTCGGGCGGCAGGGCCGCGTGGAGCACCTCGGTCAGCGCGCTCTCGACGGCCTCACGCCCCGCGAAGTGCTGTCCCTCCAGCAGATCGGTCTCGAAGGTGCGCTCGTTGACGCGCTCGAGCGACTCGCTGGCCGCCGCAGCGACGAGGAAGCCGCTCGCCGGGTCAAGGGCACCGGAGTTGGCCAGCTCGAGGCTGGCCTCGGCACGCCGCACGATGTGGGCGTCGAGGGCCGACAGGGCCCCCTCGACCTTCGCGTGCAGCCGGTCGAGCCGCGCCGCGCTGTAGGAGAGGTACCAGGCGAGGACGAGGACCACGCACAGCGCGAGGGCGATCCAGCTCAGCGTCTCCATGGCTCTCCTGCCTGACCGTGGTCACGGCCCTCGCCGGGCAGGCGCCCCAGCCCCGGCCGCAGACGGGTGACCTCGTGGTGCCGGTGCCCGGCGTCGAGGACCGTCTCGTAGACGGCGATGATCTCGCGCGCCACGACGTCCCAGTCGAAGACGCGTGCCCGCTCCCGGCCCAGCTGTGAGAGCGTCGCGCGTCGCGCCGGATCGCCGAGGAGCTCGATCGTGCGTGCCGCCAGGTCGTCGGGGCGCTCGGAGTGGAAGAGCGCCCCGGCCATGCCGCTCCGGCCTCCGTCGAGGACCCGCTGGAAGGCCGCGAGGTCACTGGCGAGCACCGGCGCACCGGCGGCCATCGCCTCGACGAGCACGATCCCGAAGCTCTCTCCCCCGGTGTGCGGCGCGACGTAGAGGTCGGCCGAGGCCAGCGCACGCGCCTTGTCCTCGTCGGACAGGGCGCCGAGGAACTCGGCTGCGGCAGCGACCCGCTCGGGCATGCGCGCTCGCGCCGCCTCGGCGCTGCCCGGCCCGACGACGAGCAGTCGCGCCCCGGGCACGGCGTCGAGCACGGCGGGCATGGCCTCGGTGAGGACCGGCAGACCCTTGCGCGGCTCGTCGATGCGGCCGAGGAAGACGATCGTCGGTCGGCCGGGCGCACCGGTCCACTGCGGGTCACGGGTGACCGAGGCGAAGGCCGAGGTGTCGACGCCGTTGGGGATGACGACGGCGTCCCCGCCGATGTGGGTCGTCACCGTGCGGCGGGCGTCCTCGGAGACGGCGATGCGGCCGTGGATCTTTTCCAACGAGGGGCGCAGCAAGGGGTAGGCAGCCTGCATGACGCGGGAGCGGACGTTGGAGGTGTGGAAGGTCGCGACGACGGGGGTCGTCGCCGCCCACAGCGCGAGGATCGACAGGCTCGGTGCGAGCGGCTCGTGGATGTGCACGACGTCGAAGTCGCCCTCCTCGAGCCAGCGGCCCACCTTGCCCGCCGCCACCGGGCCGAAGAGCAGGCGGGCGGTCGAGCCGTTGTAGCGGATCGGCACGGCGCGGCCGGCGGGCACGACGTAGTCGGGCAACGCGGTGCCCTCGTCGGCCGGGGCGAGCACGGAGGCCTGGTGACCGTGGGCGCCGAGGTACTCCGCGAGGTCGCGGATGTGGAACTGCACTCCCCCGGGCACGTCGAAGGAGTAAGGGCTGACGAGGCCGATCCTCATGCGACCTCCCGTCGGGAGGCCTCGCGTCGGGCGGCATCGCGTGCCGGGTCGAGGTCGTCGACGAAGACCCGCTGCATCATGTGCCAGTCGGCGGTGTGCTCGCGGATCGCCGAGCCGAAGGCGTTGGCGCAGGCCTGGGTCGTGCGGGCCACCGCGTCGGGCGCGCTCGCCGGTGCGACGGCGACGGCGTCGTGGACGGTCACGACCATGCCCCAGGTGCCGCGACCCGCTCG
>NZ_JBNFOF010000318.1:0-1879 GCF_057364645.1 Janibacter sp. CFPM2_SD2 | reverse complement strand
GCCCGGACTATGCGGAGGGCGGCGGACGAGGTGCGCGGCGCGGCGAGGACCGGTGCGGTGCGCCCGAGGCCGTGCAGCTGCGTCAGGTCGCGGGTGCCGGTCCCTTTGTCGATGATGCCGACGCTGAAGAAGAGCACCGACTTGAAGAGGGCGTGGGAGAGGACGAGGGCCAGGGCGGCCAGCCCGGCGGCCTGGGTGCCGACGCCCGCGAGGACGGTCATGAAGCCCAGCTGGCTCACCGTGCCGTAGGCGAGGAGGAGCTTGATGTCGTCCTGACGCAGGGCGCGCCAGCCACCGAGGATCATCGTCCACAGGCCGAGGACGAGCAGGACCGGACGCCACCCGGGCACGTCCGCGAAGATCGGCTCGAGCAGCAGGATGAGGTAGATGCCGGCCTTGACCATCGAGGCTGCGTGCAGGTAGGCGCTCACCGGGGTCGGGGCGGCCATGGCGCCGGGCAGCCAGAAGTGGAAGGGCACCTGCGCCGACTTGGTGAGGGCGCCGACGAGGACGAGGAGGGCGGCCGTCGTCGTCAGGGCGCCGGCCGGGGGCGGCGAGGCGAGCATCTCGCTGATCGTGTAGCTGCTCGTCTCGCCGATGATCACCGTGCCGATGAGCATCGCCAGGCCGCCGAAGGTCGTGACGAGCAGGGCCTGGGTGGCGGAGCGGCGGTTGGCCGAGCGCACCGGGTTGTGCCCGATGAGCGTGTAGGAGAAGACGGTGGTCAGCTCCCAGAAGATGTAGAGCGCCAGGAGGTTGTCGGCGAGGACGAGGCCGAGCATGGCGCCCGCGAAGGCGGTGAAGACGCCCGTGAAGCGCCACAGGCTGGGGTCGTCGGGCTTGAAGTACCAGGCGCAGTAGAGCAGGGCGAGGGCACCGACGCCGGTGACGAGCAGCCCGAGGAGCCACTGGAGGGTGCCGAGCCGCAGTGCGAAGTCCATGCCGAGCGAGGGGACCCAGGCGATGCCCTCGACGATCGACCGGCCGGCGGTCACGTCGCCGGTCTGGGCGAGAAGCCAGGCGAAGGCCGCGGCGGGCACGAGGGCCAGGACGAGGAAGGCGCGTCGGTTGAGGAACTTGGCGAGGCCGGGCGCAACTGCTGCCGCCGCGAAGTGCGCAAGCAGCAGCAGGGTCACGAGGGCCTCTCACGGGTCCGGGGACGGGAGTTCAGTTTAACGGCAGGTGACCGGCGCCCCGAGGCCGGGGTGCACGCGCGTCCTCGCGGTGCCGTAGGTGCCCGGCTCGGCATGTTCCCGAAGAAATCTCGGCCCACCCTCTTGAACTCTTCGAACATATGTTCGATGCTGGAGGGGCGAGGGGAGGCGCCATGACACAGCAGTCGATCACCGATCAGGTCAGTGGGACCACGGTCCCGGGGCGCCTGCGCGCCGTCCTCGCCGAGGTGTCCGCCACCGGCGTCGACGGGCTGACCGAGGTCGAGCTGCTCGAGGTCGTCGCCCTCCTCGAGATGACGAAGGGGGCCGCTGCCGCCGCGCAGGCCCGCGCCACCGCGCGCTTCGTCGAGGAGCGTGACGCGCGGGTGGCCGAGATGGCCGCCGCCGAGGAGATCTCCCGTCGCGAGGCATCGCTGCGACGCCGCGCCACCCGCAGCGAGGTAGCGCTGGCGCGGCGGTGCTCGCCGGGTCAGGCCGACCTCACGTCGGCGCCGCGCGGGCGCTCGTCCACGAGCTGCCCGGCACGATGGCCGCGCTGACAGCCGGGGAGATCAGCGAGTGGCGGGCGACGATCGTCGTGCGCGAGACCGCGTGCCTGTCGCCGGACCACCGGCGCGAGGCCGATCGTCGGCTTGCCGGTGGGCTGCGTGACCTGGGGGAGCGGGCGCTTGCGGCCGCCGCGCACCGGGCCTGCGTCGACCTCG
>NZ_JBNFOF010000317.1:0-1913 GCF_057364645.1 Janibacter sp. CFPM2_SD2 | reverse complement strand
ACCGTCGGCTCGACGCCCGCGTCCTCGGCCGCACCGACGGCGAGCGCCTGCTCACCGACCTGCGGCACATCGGCGAGACCCTCCACCAGCGGGTCGTCACCGAGGGCGACGGCCTCGCCTCGCTCACCGCCTGGCTGCGCGAGCGCATGGCCGCCAGCCGCAAGGAGGAGCGCGCCCGTCGCCTCGACAGCGACGCCGACGCGGTCCACCTCGCGACGATCCACGCGAGCAAGGGCCTGCAGTACCCCGTCGTCATGCTCCCCTTCGTGTGCGACCGGTGGCTGCCACGGCCCGACGTGCTGCACTTCCATCGCGCCGATCGCACCCGGGCGCTCGACATCGGCATCACCTCCGACGACGGCCGCTCCGACCGCCTCGCCCGAGCCGCGGCGGAGGAGAGCGGCGAGTCGCTGCGGCTGCTCTACGTCGCGCTCACCCGCGCGCAGAGCCAGGTCGTCACGTGGTGGTTCCCCTCGGCGCAGAGCACCGGCCCGTCGCCGCTGCACCGCGTCCTCCTCGGGCGCACCCAGGGGCAGGCCGAGGTCCCGCCGAAGCACCCGGTGCCCGGCGACGAGACCCTGCAGGACCGCCTCGCCGACTGGGAGCGGCGGGGCGCGCTGCGGGTCGAGTACGTCGACCAGCCCACCCCCGTGACGATGTCGCAGCCGCAGCCGGTGACCGACCTGTCGGTCCGCGACTTCACCCGCACCGTCGACGACGCCTGGCGGCGCACCTCCTACACCGCGCTCACCCGCCCCCTCGACGAGGTCCCCCGGGCCAGTGCCGAGGAGCTCGTGGCCAGCGAGCCGGAGGTCACCGACCGTCAGGACGAAGGGGGTCCCGCTGACCTCGTCGTGGCCGGTGGGGCCGACGTGGCAGGCGGGCCCGACGCGGCAGGGGCTGCGGGAGGCGAGGGTCATCTCCCTTCGCCCATGGCGGAGCTGCCCGTCGGAGCGGGCTTCGGCTCGCTCGTCCACGCGGTGCTCGAGGAGGCCGACGCGCAGGCGGAGGACCTGCTCGGCGAGCTGCGGGCGCACATCGAGGAGCAGATCATCGCCTGGCCGGTGCCCGACCTCGACCGCGACGCCCTCGCCGCGGCACTCGTCGAGGTCATCGAGACCCCGCTCGGGCCGCTGGCTCCCGGCACCCGGCTGCGTGACGTCGGAGCGCGGGACCGACTGTGCGAGATGGACTTCGAGCTGCCGCTCGGCGGTGGGGACGACGCCCCGCCGCCCAGCGACGACGGCGCCGTGCTCGGTGACCTCGCCGCCCTCATGCGCGAGCACCTGCCGGCAGACGACCCGGTGCTGCCCTTCGCCGACGTGCTCGACGACCCCGTGCTCGGCGGCCAGGCGCTGCGCGGCTACCTCACCGGCTCCGTCGACATCGTCCTGCGCATCGGCGAGCGGCACCTCGTCGTCGACTACAAGACCAACTGGCTCGGGCCTGTCGACACCCCGCTGACGACGGCCCACTACGACCCGACGGCGCTGCGCGAGGCGATGACGCACTCGAGCTATCCGCTCCAGGCGATCCTCTACGGGGTCGTGCTGCACCGCTTCCTGAGGTGGCGGCAGCCGGGCTACGACCCGCACCGGCACCTGGGCGGCGTGCTCTACCTCTACCTGCGAGGCATGGCCGGGGAGCGGACACCGCTCGTCGACGGGCACCCGACCGGGGTCTTCTCGTGGGCGCCACCGGTCGGGCTGATCGAAGGTGTCTCCGACCTGCTCGACGGGCGTCGGCCCGCGGGCGTGGGCGCGGGCGCGGCCACGAATGAAGGGGTGGACCGATGACCGAGGTGCTCGACCGCTACGACCGCCGCGTCGCCCGCACCGCCACCGGCGAGCTCGCCGAGCTCAATGCCGCAGGCGTCATCGAGGCTGCGGACGTCCACGTCGCGAGCCGGCTCG
>NZ_JBNFOF010000316.1:0-1927 GCF_057364645.1 Janibacter sp. CFPM2_SD2 | reverse complement strand
CGCGGGCCGCCAATCGCCTCGCCGAGCTGGGCGATGGCCAGGTAGGTCGCGCCCGCCGGACAGCGCCGCTCCGGCAACCGGCACGAGGCCGTGCCCGTAGGCGTCGCCCTTGATGACCGCCATGACGTCGGCGTCGCCGGCGAGCTCGCCGAGGCGGGCGACGTTGTCGCGGATCGCGTCGAGGTCGATGTCCGCCCACGCGGACAGACCGTCGGTCGGGGCATCGCTCGGCAGGACCGAGGGGGTCGCGACGGACGGCAGGGCTGGGTGCGGGTTCGAGATGTCCATGGGCTGGCACCGAGTCTAGATCGGCGAAGGGAGGCAGACTGGCAGGCATGACCTACCGCGCCGACGACTACCAAGCCGACCGCTCCCGCTACGACGCCACGGACTACCGCCGGTGCGGTCGGTCGGGGCTGCTCCTGCCCCCGATCTCGCTGGGCCTGTGGCACAACTTCGGTGACGCGGAGCCCCTCGAGACCCAGCGGGCGGTGCTGCGGCGCGCCTTCGACCGCGGCGTGACGCACATGGACCTGGCCAACAACTACGGACCGCCCTACGGCGCGGCGGAGCGCAACTTCGGGACGATCTTCGCCCAGGACTTCCGCCCCTACCGCGACGAGCTGATCGTCTCGACCAAGGCCGGCTGGGACATGTGGCCCGGGCCCTACGGGCAGGGCGGCGGCTCGCGCAAGTACCTGCTCGCCTCGCTCGACCAGTCGCTCGAGCGGATGGGCCTCGACTACGTCGACATCTTCTACAGCCACCGCTTCGACCCCGACACCCCGCTCGAGGAGACGATGGGCGCACTCGACGCGGCCGTGCGCTCCGGCAAGGCGCTCTACGTCGGCATCTCCTCCTACGGCCCGGAGCGCACCCGCGAGGCACACGCGATCCTGCGCGAGATGGGCACTCCCCTGCTCATCCACCAGCCGTCGTACTCGATGATCAACCGCTGGATCGAGGACGAGCTGCTCGACACCCTCGGCGAGCTCGGGGTCGGCACGATCGCCTTCACCCCGCTCGCCCAGGGCCTGCTGACGAACAAGTACCTCACGGGCATCCCCGAGGACTCGCGCGCCGCGCGCGAGGGCACCGGCATCGCCGACCAGCTCACCGACGACAACATCACCCGCATCCGCGCGCTCGACGCCCTCGCCCAGGAGCGGGGCCAGAGCCTCGCCCAGATGGCCCTCGCCTGGGCCCTGCGTGACGAGCGGGTCACCTCGTTGCTCGTCGGTGCCCGCACCGTCGAGCAGCTCGACAACAGCCTCGACGCGCTGGGCAACACCGACTTCAGCGACGAGGAGCTCGCGCGCATCGACGAGCACGCGGTCGACGGCGGGGTCAACTGGTGGGCGGAGTCGGCCCGGGGCTAGGAACGCAGCAGCGCGGCCACCGTCGGGGCGAGCGCGTGCGCCACGGCGAGCGCACGCACCGGACCGCCGGGGTTGGCGTCGTGGGCGGCGCGGCCGTGCACGAGCGCGGCGAGCGAACCTGCCTCGGCCGGCTCCAGCCCTCCCGCGAGCAGGGCTCCGGCGAGCCCGGCGAGGACGTCGCCCGACCCGGCGGTCGCCAGCCATGCCGGGGCGTCGTCCTGCACGTGGACCGGCCCGTCGGCGTCGACGACGAGCGTCGTGGCGCCCTTGAGCAGCACGGTCGCTCCGGTGAGCCCGGCGAGCATCCGGGCGTGCTCGAGCGGTGAACCCTCGACCTCCTCGCGGGTCAGCTCGGTCGAGCGCTGGCGCAGCCGGGTGATCATCCGCGCGCACTCCCCCGCGTGCGGGGTGAGCAGGGTGGGCGCCTCGCGGCGGCCGGTGATGAGCTCGAGCCCACCGCGTCGACGAGCACGGGCAGGTCGGAGTCGATGCGGCGCGCGCGCGCGCGAGCTGGGCGTGCGGCGCCCGGATCGGTCGAGGTCGTGTCG
>NZ_JBNFOF010000315.1:0-1977 GCF_057364645.1 Janibacter sp. CFPM2_SD2 | reverse complement strand
CGCGCGACGCGGTCGTCGTGCACCCGCAGTTCACCGAGCCCGAGGCCGCGCTGCGCGCCGCAGGCCACGACGTGCGGCACGTGCTGCTGCGGGCCGAGGACGACTTCGCGCTCACTCCCGAGGCACTCGGGCAGGTCGGCGACGCCGACCTCGTCGTCATCGGCAACCCGACCAACCCGACGGGCGTGCTGCACCCGGCCGACGCCATCCGCACGCTCGCGCGGCCCGGGCGCGTGCTGCTCGTCGACGAGGCCTTCATCGACGCCGTGCCCGGCGAGCGCGAGTCGCTCGTCGGCGGTGACCTCACCGGTCTGCTCGTCGTCCGCTCGCTGACGAAGACCTGGGCCGTCGCCGGCATCCGTGCCGGCTATGTCGTCGGCGACGCCGAGCTCGTCGCGGCCCTCGCCGCGCACCAGCCGCACTGGTCGGTCGGCTCGCTCGCGCTGCGGGTCATGACCGAGACCGCGAACCCCGCCGCCCCTGACCGAGGCGGGGCGCGCCACCGAGGAGCTCGCCGGCTGGCGCCGGCACCTGACCACGGGGCTGCAGGCCCTGGGCATCCCGACCGGCGGCGGCGACGCCCCCTTCGTCCTGGCGCAGGTCGGGGCCGGGGTCCGCGAGCAGCTGCGCGACGCGGGCTGGGCCGTGCGCCGCGGAGACACCTTCCCCGGGCTCGACGCCACCTGGGTGCGGATCGCCGTCCGTGACCCCCACACCATCGACGGGCTGCTGCGAGAGCTGGCCCATCTCTCCCACCGGAGGACCGCATGACCGACGCCACCACCACCGCCACCGGGCGGGTCATCCTCGTCGGCGGGGGGCCCGGCGACCCCGGTCTGCTCACCGTCGCCGGCCGCGACGCGCTCGCCGCCGCCGACGTCGTGGTCACCGACCGTCTGGGCCCGGTCGCCGCGCTCGACGAGATCGCCCCGCAGGCCGAGATCATCCACGTGGGCAAGATCCCGCGCGGCGAGTTCACCCCCCAGGAGCGCATCAACGAGCTGCTCGTCGAGCACGCGCGCGCGGGTCGGACCGTCGTCCGGCTCAAGGGCGGCGACGGCTACCTCTTCGGCCGCGGTGGCGAGGAGTGGAACCACTGCGTCGCCGCCGGCATCGCCGTCGAGGCCGTGCCCGGTGTCTCGTCCGCCTTCTCCGTCCCGGCGCTCGCCGGCATCCCCGTGACCCACCGCGGCCTCTCGCAGGGCGTCGCCGTCGTCTCCGGGCACGTCGGCCCCGACGACACGCGCAGCGAGGTCGACTGGGCCGCCCTGGCAACCTCGCGCTTGACCATCGTCGTCCTCATGGGCGTCGCGACGCTCGGGGCGATCGCCGAGGCGCTCGTCGCCGCTGGCCTGTCCCCCGACACCCCGGCCGCGTGCATCGCGGACGGGGCCACCCCGCAGCAGCGGTCGGTGCGGGCCCCCCTCTCGCAGATCGCCTTCGCGGCGGACGAAGGGGGCTTCGCTCCCCCGGCCATCACCGTCATCGGCGACGTCGTCGACGCCCTCGAGGCACCGGCCCCCACCTCGCCGTGAGTGCGTCCGAAGGGCTGCGCCTGGCGGTCGGGACCTTCACCCGGTCGCCGAGCGGTCGGGTGACGATCACCTCGGACACGGCACGCGCCGCGCTGCTCCTCGCGCCACTCGCCGTCCTCCCCCTGGCGCTCCAGGTCGTCGTCGTCGACGACGTCGAGCGCGCCGCGCTCGTCGCCGCGGGCCTCGCCCTCGGCGTCCTGGCCCACGGCTCACGGGGCATGCACCTCGACGGCCTGGCCGACACGGTCGACGGCCTCGGTGCCGGCTGGGACCGCGAGCGAGCGCTCGAGATCATGCGACGCGGCGACGTCGGCCCGATGGGGGCCGTGGCTCTCGTGATCGTGCTGCTCGTGCAGGTCGGCGCGATCGCTGCTCTGCTCGGCGCCGGCTGGCGAGGCGCGCTCGTCGTGGGGGCCGCGGTCGTGGCGTCCCGGGGCTGCTG
>NZ_JBNFOF010000314.1:0-1977 GCF_057364645.1 Janibacter sp. CFPM2_SD2 | reverse complement strand
CGGTCGCCGTCGCCCGGGACCACCGGTCGAGCTCGGCGACGTGGAGCAGCAGGTCGCGCCGGGTCAGCGCCCCCGGTGGCCGAGCCCCCGGCCCACCGCGGTCGGCGCCGGTGCCGTGGACGGAGTCGAAGGCCCCGACGAGGACGAGCCGCTCGACGACCGGTCGGCTCACCCGGGCCCGCTGCCAGAAGTCGGTGAGCGAGTCGAAGGGGGCCCCGGCGACGACGCGGGCGATCTCCCCTTCGCTCATGCCCTTGACATCCGCCAGCGAGAGCCGGATCGCCCACGGCGACCCGTCGGGCAGGTCGGGGTCGTCCGGTCGGGGGCCGGGGACGGGCGCGCGCTCGACGCGGTACTCCCCCGTGCTCGCGTTGACGTCGACGCCGAGGATCGTCACGCCGAGCGAGCGGGCCTCCTCGAGGAGCAGCCGCTTGGGGTACATGCCCGGGTCGTGGGTGAGCACGCCGGCGAGGAAGGCCGCAGGGTGGTGCGCCTTGAGCCAGGCCGACTGGTAGGTCGGCATGGCGAAGGCCGCCGCGTGCGCCTTGCAGAAGCCGAAGGAGGCGAAGGCCGCGAGCACCTCCCAGATGCGGTCGACGTCCTCCGGCGGGTAGCCGCGGGCCGCGGCCGCCGGGCGCCACCACGCCTCGATGCGCTCCTGCCCCTGCGGGCTGCCCATCGTGCGGCGCACCTCGTCGGCCTGGGCGAGGGTCGCGCCGGTCGTCTCGGCGATGATCCGCAGCATCTGCTCGTGGAAGACGACGACCCCCTCGGTCTCGGCGAGCGCGGGCACGAGCCGGTCGTGGAGGAACTGCGGCCGGCTCCACCCGTGCCGCGCCTCGAGGAAGGGCCGGATCATGTCGGACTTCACCGGACCGGGGCGGAAGAGCGAGATGTCGATGATCAGGTCGTCGAAGACGGTCGGCGCGAGCTTGCCGATGAGCTCGCGCTGCCCGGGGCTCTCGATCTGGAAGCACCCGAGGGTGCGGGTCGTGCGGATCATCGCGAAGGTCGCCGGGTCGTCGAGGGGCACGTCGGACCGGTCGTCGAGGTCGACCCGCTCCCCCGTGACCCGCTCGACCTCGCCGACGGCGTGCGCCATCGCCGACTGCATCCGGATGCCGAGGACGTCGAGCTTGAGCAGCCCGAGCGCCTCGACGTCGTCCTTGTCGAACTGGCTCATCGGGAAGCCCAGCCAACTCGACTCGACCGGGGTGCGGTCGAGCAGCCCGCCGTCGGACAGGACCACCCCGCACGGGTGCAGGGCGATGTGCCGGGGCAGCCCGTCGAGCCGCTCGACGAGGTCGAAGAGCGTCGTGAGGCGCCCGCCGTCGAGGCTGCGGGTGCGCAGCTCGGGCAGCTCGGCCATCGCCGAACGCACGTCCTTGGCCCGGATGTGCGGGAAGGCCTTGGCGATCTCGTCGACCTCGGCCGGCGGCACGCCGAGCGCGGCGCCGACGTCGCGGATCGCGTGCCGCGCCTTGTAGGTGTCCATCATCGACACGCACGTCACCCGGTCGCGGCCGAAGCGCTGCAGGATCAGCTCATACATCTCGGTGCGGCGGGCCGACTCGACGTCGATGTCGATGTCGGGCAGCTCGGCCCGCAGCGGCGAGCAGAAGCGCTCCATGAGCAGGTCGTGCCGGATCGGGTCGATCGCGCTGATGCCGAGCAGGTGGTTGACCAGGCTGCCGGCGCCGGAGCCACGGGCGGCGACCCGCACCCCCGCGCCGGTGATGATGTCGACGACCTCGGCGACGGTGAGGAAGTAGGTCGGGTAGCCCAGCGCCTCGACGACGTCGAGCTCGTCGGCCAGACGCTCCTCGACCTGCCGCAGCACCGCCGGCGACGCGTCGGGGTAGCGCTCGCCGATGGCCGCCCGGCAGCGCTGCGCGAGCACCGCCTGCGGTCCTCGTCGGGCGCAGCCCCAGGACGCGCGCCTCGGGCAGGTGCACCCGGCCGATGCCGAGGTCGCGA
>NZ_JBNFOF010000313.1:0-1985 GCF_057364645.1 Janibacter sp. CFPM2_SD2 | reverse complement strand
GGTGGCAGACGACCGGCAGGGACGCCGGCCGGCGGCACGACGACCGGCAGGACGACGAGCGGACGCACTCCGGCCGTGCCGACGAGGCGCGGGTGCTCCCCCTTCGTCAGCGGGCGAGGCGACGCTGGGTCGGCCTGGCCGCGGCCGCCGCCCTCGTCGTCGGTGGCGGGGTCACTTGGCAGGTCGTCGACCGGGCCACGACGAGCATCTCCGAAGAAGTCATGGCCGCCCCCGACGCCCACGGCGAGCAGGTGACCGCGACCGACGGCGGCACCGTGCGGGTCGTGCGCTCGGAGCGCATGGGCAAGGCGGTGCTGCAGGTGACCGGCCTGGCCGACCCCGGCAGCGGTCGCGCCTACCAGGCCTGGCTGCAGGACGCCTCAGGCGCGATGACCTCCGCCGGCATGGTCCCGGGCACCGACGGCGAGATGCTTCTCGAGGGCGACGTCGCCACCGCGAAGGGGGTGGGCTTGAGCATCGAGCCCGCCGACGGATCGCGGCAGCCGACGACGGACCCGGTGGCGCTCGTCGAGCTGGGCTGACGGACACCGCTGACACCGGGTGACCGCCTCGGAGTAGGGTCGATCCCGTACTTGCTCCCCAACCACCGCACGAAGGGGTACGACTTCTCGTGAGCACCACTCCCGTCAAGGTCGCTGTCACCGGCGCCGCCGGCCAGATCGGCTACAGCCTTCTCTTCCGCATCGCCAGCGGGTCGCTCTTCGGCCCGGACACCCCTGTCGAGCTGCGTCTGCTCGAGATCACCCCGGCCCTCAAGGCCCTCGAGGGCGTCGTCATGGAGCTCGACGACTGCGCCTTCCCGACGCTCGCCGGCGTGGAGATCGGCGACGACGCCGAGAAGGTCTTCGACGGTGTCAACCACGCGCTCCTCGTCGGCGCCCGCCCCCGCGGCCCGGGCATGGAGCGCGGTGACCTCCTCGAGGCCAACGGCGGCATCTTCGCCCCGCAGGGCGCGGCGCTCAACAAGGTCGCGGCCGACGACGTCCACGTGACGATCACCGGCAACCCGGCCAACACCAACGCCCTCATCGCGATGAACAACGCGCCCGACATCCCGCGCGAGCGCTTCAGCGCCCTGACGCGTCTGGACCACAACCGCGCGATCAGCCAGCTGTCGGCCAAGCTCGACGTGCCGGTCACCGAGATCAAGAAGATGACGATCTGGGGCAACCACTCCGCGACCCAGTACCCCGACCTCTTCCACGCCGAGGTCTCCGGCAAGAACGCCGCCGAGGCCGTGGGCGACCAGGAGTGGCTGGAGAACACCTTCATCCCGACCGTCGCCAAGCGCGGCGCCGCGATCATCGAGGCGCGTGGCGCCTCCTCCGCCGCCTCCGCCGCGTCGGCCACCGTCGACCACGCCCGTGACTGGGCGCTCGGCACCCCCGAGGGTGACTGGGTGTCGATGTCGGTCTGCTCCGACGGCTCCTACGGCGTCCCGGAGGGCCTCATCTCCTCCTTCCCCGTCACCGTCAAGGACGGCGCGTGGGAGATCGTCCGGGGCCTCGAGATCGACGACTTCTCGCGCGCCAAGATCGACGCATCGGTCGCCGAGCTCGCCGAGGAGCGCGACGCCGTCACCAAGCTCGGCCTCATCAAGGGCTGACGCCAGCACGGCTCACGAAGGGGGCCCGCCGCACCAGATGGTGCGACGGGGCCCCCTTCGTGCTGTCGTCAGTGGCGACGGGCGGCGTTGCGCAGACCCACCGTCACGACGGCGCCACCGGCACCGAGGAGGGCGGCGACTCCGAGGCCGGCCAGCAGGTTGTTGCCACCGTCGGCACCGAGGCCGTCGGTCTGGACGACGCCCGGGGTCGACGGGCCGTTGGGCTCGTCGACGGGCGGCACCGGGGTGTCGGTCGACGAGGTGACCGGCGGGGTCGTGGTCTCCGGCGGCGTCGTCGTCTCCGGCGGCGTCGTCGTCTCCGGCGGCGTCGTCGTGTCCGGCGGGTCGTCGTCTCCGG
>NZ_JBNFOF010000312.1:0-1989 GCF_057364645.1 Janibacter sp. CFPM2_SD2 | reverse complement strand
GGACCCCCCGCGTCACCCCGCGCTGTCGCCCGAGGAGCAGGCCGCCGCCCACGCGATGGACCTCGCCCTGCGGGTCGCCGAGATCATGCTGCGCTCGGGCTCGTCCGCCGCCGGTGTCGAGGCCGCGACGATCGCCGTCGGCGTGGCCGCCGGCCTCGAGGACCTCGACGTCGACCTGACGATGCAGTCGATGCACATGCAGTGCCGCACGCCCTCCGGGCAGACGATCAGCCGGCTGCGCGTCGTGCGCCAGCCGCGCCTCGACTTCGCCCGGCTGGCGATGGTCCACGCGCTCGTCGACGACCTCGTCTCGGGCGACATCGACCTCGAGCAGGCCGACTCCCAGCTGCGCGAGATCAGCCGCACCCCGCGGATGTGGTCGCGCTGGTTCGTCACGCTCGCCGAGGGTGGCGTCGCCGCCGGTGTCGCGATCATCCTCGGCGCGGGCAACTTCGCCGTCCTCGTCGCGCTGCTCGCCGCCTGCGTGACCATCGGGCTCGCCTCGCTCGTCGACCGGCTCAACCTGCCCGACTTCTACCTCGGCGCCCTCGGCGGGGCGGTCGCGACGTTCGTCGCCTTCCTCGCCTACGTCCTCGGCACGTGGTCCGTCGTGCCGATCTCACCGTCGGACTTCGCCTTCATCGTCGCCGGCGGCATCGTCGCCCTGCTGCCCTCGCGCACCCTCATCTCGGCGATGGAGGACGTGCTCTCCGGGTTCCCCGTCACCGGGTCGGCGCGCATCTTCGCCGTCATGCTGCACACCTTCGGCCTCATCGTCGGTGTGGCCGGCGGCCTGGGCATGAGCCTGCAGGTGGGCGAGCTGCTCGGCATCGGTCTGCAGCCGCCGCCGATCGACAAGCTGGCGTGGGCCTCGGCAGCGGTCCCCATGGTCGTCGCCGGAGCGGTCCTCATCGGGCTCGCGGGTGCGGTCACCCTCCAGGGCAGCCGCCGGATGCTCGTGCCCGCGTCGCTGCTATGCGCCGTCGGCGTGGCCGTCGCCGCGGTGATCGCGCAGGCCGGGCTCGGACGGGTCACCGCGACGGGCATCGCCGCTGTCGTCATCGGCTTCGCCGCCCGGGTCATCGCGCTGCGCATGGACGCGCCGGCCCTGACGATCGCCGTGCCCGCGACCTTCGGCCTCTTCCCCGGACTGGGCATCTTCGTCGGTCTGTACCACATGACCAGCCCCACGACATCGAGCGGCGGGGACACGACGCAGGGTCTCTTCAGCGTCCTCGGGGCGCTCGGCGTCATCATGGCGATCGCCACCGGGACCACCCTCGGGGACCGGCTGGCGGCCCCCTTCGACGCCCCTGTGGCACAACGGCGCCGGGCCGCTGTCGAGCAGGAGGGCGCGGGTCGTGAGGACGAGGGCTGGGAGATCGTCTGACCCGTCGGGCGGTCGCCGACCTGGTGTGGCCTTGACCATGTCCTGACGAAATCCGGGCGGATCGTTTGACTCGTTAGATCACGAACAGGTAACGTCGCCGCCGTCCGTGACAAAGCCAGATCCCCTGGCCCGCTTCGACCACGAAGCCCCTGAACTCCGTGGAAGGAACCACACCCCCATGTTCTACAGCCCCAAGCACGCCCAGACGAAGCAGTCCTCGCCCGCTCGCCGCCGCATCGCCGGCGTCGCCGTGGCCGGCGCGACCGCCACCGTGGGCACCATCGCGTCCGCCCAGGGCGCCTCCGCTGCCACCACCTCCTCCGTCTGGGACGCCGTCGCCCAGTGCGAGAGCGGTGGCAACTGGTCCATCAACACCGGCAACGGCTTCTACGGTGGTCTGCAGTTCACCACCCAGACGTGGCAGGGCTTCGGTGGCGACAAGTACGCCCCGAACGCCCACCAGGCCACCAAGGCGCAGCAGATCGAGATCGCCCAGAAGGTCCTCGCGACCCAGGGCCCCGGCGCCTGGCCCGTCTGCTCGCAGAAGGCCGGCCTGACCCAGGCCAACGGCGGCGCGCGTCGCCTCCACCCCGGAGCCC
>NZ_JBNFOF010000311.1:0-2013 GCF_057364645.1 Janibacter sp. CFPM2_SD2 | reverse complement strand
GCCACCGCGTCCGGCGGCCGGTCCCGGGCCGGCCCGGGACGAGCACCGGCGGCGTCAGCGGCCCGAACGACCGGCTGACCCGTGCTCTCCGCCGGTCCGCTGCCCTCGTGGGACCCGCAGCGCATCACCAGCCGTCAGACGGCGGGCTTCGCCTCGCGCACGTGGATGCGCACGCTCACCGCCTATGCCCCGGCGGCCGACCTCGCCGGTCAGCGCACCCTGCGCGGTGACCTCGCCACGAGCTCCGGCCGTCCGAGCAAGGACGCGACGACGTGGACCTTCTCCCTTCGCCCCGGGGTGACGTGGCAGGACGGCTCCGCGATCACCTGCGAGGACGTGCAGTACGGCGTCGCCCGGTCCTTCGACGCCGACATCACCTCCAGCGGCTACGCCCTGACCTACCTCGACATCCCCAAGAAGCCGGACGGCACCTCGCGCTACCCCGGACCGCTGGCGAAGGGGGGTACCTCCGCCGCCAACCGTCGGCTCCTGGAGCGAGCGGTCGAGTGCCGTGACGAGCGGACGGTCGTCTTCCACCTCGCCGAGCCGGTGGGCAACTTCGGCGAGATCGTCTCGCTGCCGGAGTTCGCCCCCTTCAAGGCCTCGCAGGAGGGCAAGGACGCGACGCACGCGGCCTTCTCCTCCGGGCCCTACCGGCTCGAGGACGGGTGGGACCCGAGCAAGGGCGGCACGTGGGTGCGCAACCGCGAGTGGTCGCGCAGCAGCGACCCGCTGCGCCGCACCGGCCCCCGGACCATCGAGCACCGCGAGGGCGTCGAGCCCAAGGACGCCGTCGAGACGATCGTCGAGGGCAAGGACGGCGGACGCACGCTCGCGCTCGACCCGCTGCCCGCATCCCTCGCCCCCGCCGTGGACGAGGCCGGCGACCTCGCGCAGACCGTCTCCGTCGACGGGCAGCTCGTCGACTACCTCGCGGTCAACGTGCGCAGCAGCGCGCTGAAGAAGTCCTCGGTGCGCACCGCACTGGCCGCCGCGACCCACCGCGAGGCCTACACCGAGGCGCTCGGCGCCGGCTCCGGCACCCCGACCTGGTCGCTGCTCGGCACCGCGCTGCCCTCCGCTCACGACACCGTGCTCGACCACGGCCCGAGCGGCGACACCGCCGCCGCTCGCGAGCAGCTGCGCGAGGCCAAGGTGCGCACCCCGGTGAAGATCACCGTCGGCTACCGCGACACGGAGGGTGCCGACGCGGCGATGCGGGCGCTCGAGGGCCCGTGGGAGGACGCGGGCTTCGACGTCACGCTCAAGGCGATCCCCGAGGACGACTACTTCGAGCAGATCGGCACCCGCAAGGTCGCCGAGGACCTCGACGTCGTCTGGGCCAACTGGGGTCCTGACATCCCCTCGGCCGCCAGCGTCCTGCCGCCGCTCTTCGACGACCGGGTCAACCTGTCGAAGACCTCGGTCGGCCGCGACTACGGCCTGCTCGCCGACCGCAAGGTCGACGCCGCGATGGACCGGGCGAGCAAGCAGACCGACCGCGGCAAGCGGGCCAAGGCCTGGGCCGACGTCGACACCGACCTCCTGCGCGACGGGGCGTACATCCCCCTTCGTCAGAGCCGACTGACCTATGTCGCCGGCTCCGAGGTCACCTCGCTCGTCGGCAACCCCGTGCACGGCGGGACGCCGGAGATGGGTCTGATCGGGGTGTCGCGATGAGCCGCGCCGAGCCGGTCCTGGTCGAAGGGCGGCCCGCGCGGCTGCTCTTCGTGCACGCCCACCCCGACGACGAGAGCCTCGCGACGGGGGTCGCCATCGCGCACCACGTCGCCGCCGGCGACGAGGTGCACGTGCTCACCTGCACCCTCGGGGAGCAGGGCGAGGTCATCCCGCCCGAGCTGGCGCACCTCGACGCCGACCACGAGGACACCCTCGGCGACTTCCGCCGCGACGAGCTGCGCGGCGCGATGACGGCCATCGGCGCCCGGCAGCCGGGTGCTCGGCGAAGACCCGGCCGCCGGCCGGCTCTCGCGGTGGCGCGACTCCGGCATG
>NZ_JBNFOF010000310.1:0-2018 GCF_057364645.1 Janibacter sp. CFPM2_SD2 | reverse complement strand
ACCGCGGCGCACCTGCGCGAGGAGACCCGCGGCGGCCACGTGCGCCGCGACCACCCGCACCACGACGACGAGACCTGGGCGGCGCACCTGCTGCACGTGCGCGACCCGCACGACGGGGAGCTCGCGGTCATCAAGCTCGACGTCGAGCTGGCCTGGCCGCAGGACGACGAGCTTGATGACCGCGACGAGGAGCAGGAGGGCGAGCAGTGATCGACGAGCACTTCCCCCAGGAGGCCGTGCGACGGGTCGTCGCGACGGCGCTCGACGAGGACCTGGGCCCGCAGTCGCTCGACGTGACGAGCACCGCGACGATCCCCGGCGACCAGCAGGGCGTCGGGCACGTCGTCGCCCGCGCACCGGGCGTGCTCGCCGGTGGCCCGGCGATCGCGCTCGTGCTCGACGAGGTGGCGGCGCGCACGGAGGGGGCCACCCCCTTCGCCTCCCGTCCCGAGCTCGACCTGCGGATCGCCGACGGGACCGTGCTGGAGCGGGGCGATGTCGTCGCCGAGCTGCGCGGCCCGGTGCGCCAGGTGCTCATGGCCGAGCGGACCGTGCTCAACATCCTCTCCCGCGCCTCCGGCGTCGCCACCCACACGCGGCGGTGGGCCGACGCGCTCGCCGGCACCGGCTGCACCGTCCTCGACACCCGCAAGACGACGCCCGGCCTGCGTGCCCTCGAGAAGTACGCCGTCCGCTGCGGCGGTGGCACCAACAAGCGCATGGGGCTCTACGACGTCGCCATGGTCAAGGACAACCACAAGATCGCGGCCGGGGGAGTGGGTGCGGCCTATGCCGCGATCCGCGAGCAGTTCCCCGACGTGACGATCGAGGTCGAGGTGACCACGACCGCCGAGGCGATCGAGGCGCTCGAGGCCGGATCGCGCTTCCTCATGTGCGACAACATGTCCGTCGACTTGCTGCGCACGACGGTCGCCGCCGCGCGCGAGTGGGCTGCGGCGCGCAGCGAGAGCGTCGAGATCGAGGCGACGGGCGGGCTGACCCTCGAGGTCGCCGCCGACTACGGCGCCACCGGCATCGACTGGATGAGCGTCGGTGGCCTCACCCACTCCTCGCCGATCGTCGACCTGGCGCTCGACCTCGTCTGACGTGCTGCGCGTCCGTGGACTGACCAAGGCCTATGGCGGGCGGACCGTCCTCGACGGCCTCGACCTCGACGTGGCGGCCGGTGAAGTCGTCTCCCTCGTCGGACCCAACGGCGTCGGCAAGTCGACCGCGCTGCGCTGCATCGTCGGGACCGAGTCGCCCGATGCCGGGCAGGTGGACCTCGGCGAGACCCGCCTCGACACCCGGGTGCCGCAGACCCGCCGGGCGCTGTGCACCGTGCTCGGCGACCTCGGGGTCCTGCCCGACCTCACCGTCGCCGAGCACCTCGACCTGCTCGCCCGCGCGCACGGCGTCGACGGGGTCGCGCAGGTCGTCGCCGGGGCCCTCGACGAGGCCCGCATCGAGCACGTCGCCGACCAGCTGCCGAGCACCCTGTCGTCGGGTCAGGCCCAGCGCTTCGCGCTCGCCTCGGCGATGGTGCGGCCGTGGGCGCTGCTGCTCGCCGACGAGCCCGAGCAGCGTCTCGACGACGCCGGCCGCGCCTGGCTGGGTGACTGGCTGGCCGGTCACGCGGCGACCGGGCGTGCCGTGCTCGTGGCCAGCCACGACCCGGAGGTGGTGCGGCGCAGCGGTGCTCGCGTCGTCACCCTGCAGGGCGATGCTGAGGCGAAGGGAGGTCCCGGGCTCGTCGGTGACCGCGCCGCGGCCCGGGTCGCGCTGCGGGCCCTGCGTGGTGGCGAGCACGCGGCGAGCTGGGGGCAGGTGCTGCAGGACTGGTACGTCGGCCTCTTCGTCGCCGGCACGCTGCTCACGATGGTCTTCGCCGCGACCGGGCCCTCGATCCTGCGGCCGGAGTGCGCGACGACGACCTGTCTCGGTCGCGCGACCACCTCTGGCTCGCGGGGGGCATGGCGCTGCTCGGTGCCGTCGCGACCTTCGTCGCGCTGCGGGCC
>NZ_JBNFOF010000309.1:0-2022 GCF_057364645.1 Janibacter sp. CFPM2_SD2 | reverse complement strand
CTGCTCGCCGCGCCGGGCTCGCCGTCGCGAGCAGCGCCCCCACCGCACCCGCGGAGCCGACGGTCGCGGTGCCGCAGGGTCCGCCGCCGAAGATCGTCGCCGGGCAGCCCTCCTACCGCGAGGGCAAGCCCGCTCGGATCGGCGTCTTCGGCGACTCGGTGCCCTTCTTCCTCGTCGACCGCTTCCCGCAGGAGACCTTCCCCGGCGTCACCCTCGACAACTACTCCCGCGAGGGCTGCGACCTGCTCTCCGAGCCGATCAGCTGGGCCCCGGGCTTCCAGATGGGCAACGAGCCGAAGTGCACGGCCATGAAGAGGGAGTGGCCGCAGCAGTTCAAGAGCAACGGCGACGACGTCCTGCTCATCTGGGCCTCGCCGCTGCTCGCGGTGCCGCACATCGTCGACGGCGAGCGGCTGTGGCTCGACGACAAGGCCTACCTCGACCTCATCCGCTCGCGCTGGGACCGGCTGCGCCGCCAGGCGCTCGACGCCGGTGCGACGCAGGTGCAGATCGTCAACGTCCCCTGCCGCAAGCCGGTCAAGGACTCCATCCCCGAGGAGTTCCGCGTCGTCTTCGACTCCAACCCCGCGATCGTCAAGGAGTACAAGGAGCCGAAGCGGATCAACCGGCTCGTCGAGCAGTGGGCCGACTCCCACGACGACGTGCAGGTCGTCGACCTCCACGGGGCGCTGTGCTCCGACGGCTACCCCGAGGAGATCGGCGGCATCAAGGTCTTCAACGACTACCTCCACTTCTCGCCCGAGGCGACCCCGATGATCTGGGAGCACGTCCTCGGCCAGGTGAGCCGCAACTACGTGCGGGCCCGGTCGTGAGGGCGCTGACCGCATCCCTGAAGACGTCGACGGGGGAGCAGCGACTGGCTGCCCTCGACGGCTACCGGGGGCTCTTCGTCACCCTCGTGCTGCTCTACCACTTCGGCGCGACCTTCCTCGTCGGCGGCTGGGTGGGCATCAACCACTTCTTCGCCTTCTCCGGCTACCTGATCACCCGGCTGCTCATCTCCGAGCGGCCGCACCGGTGGCATCGACGTCCTGCGCTTCTACCGCCGCCGGGCCGAGCGGCTGCTGCCGGCGCTCGTCGCCGTGTGCACCGCGGTGCTCGTCGCGAGCCTCTTCGCCGGGTCGGCGAACCGCCACCGCGATGCCGGCGACGTGCTCGCCTCGCTCCTCTTCGTGCAGAACTGGCGCCTCATCAGCCAGGACGACGCGTACTTCGAGCAGGTCGGCGACCCCTCGCCGCTGCGGCACGCGTGGACGCTCGGCGTCGAGGAGCAGTTCTACCTGCTCGTGCCGCTCCTCGTGCTCGTGCTCTTCGCCGTGTGGCGCACCAGCCGCACCGCCCGTGTCGTCGCCCTCGCGGCGCTCGCCGTCGCCTCCGCCGCGTGGACCGCCCACCTCGCCCGCTCCGGCGTCGACTTCGCCCGGCTCTACTACGGCACCGACACCCGCGCACAGGCGCTGCTCGTGGGTGCGGTCGTCGCGGCCCTCCTCGGCCGGGACCACCGCGGACGACTGGGGCGGCGCCCTTCGGCCGGGGTCACGCAGGCCATCGGTCTCGTCGGCTTCCTCGTCTCGCTCTCGGCCTTCGTCGTCGTCGGGCCGCGCAGCGAGTGGCTCTTCACGAGCGGCGGCATGCTCTTCTTCGCCGTCGGCGCCGCGATGATGGGCCTGGCCGCGACCGACCCGCGGCCGCTGCTCATCAACCGGGTCGCGAGCTGGGGGCCGGCGGTGCTGCTCGGCCAGATGACCTACGGGCTCTACCTCTACCACTGGCCCATCCACCTCTGGCTGGGTCCGCTCCTCGACCCGCTGCCGCTCGTGGTCTCGGTGCTCGCGCAGCTCGCCGTGACCGTCGGTGTCGCCTACGCGTCCTTCCGCTGGCTCGAGGTGCCGGTGCTGCAGCACGGCTTCGGTGCGCTGCTGCCGCACGCGCTGCGACCCGCACCCCGGGCTCGCTCAGGCCGCGCGGCCCCGCAGGGGCCCGCCGCGGCGGGGGCTCCCG
>NZ_JBNFOF010000308.1:0-2026 GCF_057364645.1 Janibacter sp. CFPM2_SD2 | reverse complement strand
CGGTCTGCAGCTGCTCCTTGCCGGTCGCGGCGCACCCACGACGACGGGGACCCGGGCACCGACGGGGATGCCACGCTGCGGGCTGCCCACGAGCTGTGCCTGGCCCACCGCACCGCCGGACGCCCCCCGTGGGAGCAGGGGCCGGTCGCAGCCGACGCCGGGGCGACCTCGATGATCGACCTCTCCGACGGGCTCGTGCGTGACCTCGGCCGGGTCGCCGGGCCAGCGGGCTGCGCGTCGAGCTGTCGGGCGAGGCGCTGGCCGAGCACGCCGCCGGCCCGCTCACCGAAGCCCTCGGCGCCGCCGAGGCGATGCGTCAGGTCCTGTCCGGGGGAGAGGAGCACTCGCTCGTCGCGACCTTCGCCCCCGGCGACGTGCCCGCAGGCTGGCAGGTCCTCGGCGCCTGTGCCGCCGGCGAGCCGGCGGTCCTCGTCGACGGCACCGAGCCCACCGTCACCGGCTGGGACCACTTCCGGGCGTGAGGCGCCCCTTCGTCCGGGGAGGGAGGGCACGAAAAAGCCGCCGTCCCCCCGAAGGGGAGCGGCGGCGATGTCGTCAGCCTCGGGTCAGCGCTGGACCTTGCCGGCCTTGAGGCACGAGGTGCAGACATTGAGACGCTTCGGGGTCACCCCGGCGTCGCCCACCTTGGCCCGAACGCGCTGGATGTTCGGGTTCCAGCGACGCTTGGTGCGGCGGTGCGAGTGCGAGATGGAGTGTCCGAAGGACGGTCCCTTGCCGCAGACGTCGCAGTTGGCAGCCACGGGTATCTCCTGTGTTCGTCAGTCAGTGAGTGTCGCGCCCGGGCTGTCCACCACGAAGGGGGGACCCGTCACCGGGCAACCGGTACAGAGTAGCCGAGGTGGGACCGCGGAGCCAAAACGGTGTCGGCAGGCGGCCCGGGGGCCACGACATCGTGCCGCACGGGCCCGCCCTGACGCACCTCTCCACTAACGTGACCGACGTGCTGGAGGTCCTCGACACCGACTCTGTCCGCCGGTGGGTCGTCATGACCCGCGCGGCCCTCGCCGCGCGCCGGGCCGAGATCGATGCGCTCAACGTCTACCCCGTGCCCGACGGTGACACGGGCACCAACATGTACCTCACCCTCGACGAGGCCCTCGCCGGTGCGATGCGCGAGCAGGAGGCCATGGGCGTCGTCGGCGCGGCCCCGCTCTCGCTCGAGGCCGCGGTGCTCTCCCGCTCGGCGCTGCTGTCGGCGCGCGGCAACTCCGGGGTCATCCTCAGCCAGCTCGTGCGGGGGGTGAGCGAGGTCGTCTCCTCGGAGGAGCTCGACGAGGTCGATGTCGCCGCGGTCGGCCGGGCGGTGCGGCAGGGTGCGCGTCGGGCCCGGGAGAGCGTCGTGCGCCCGCAGGAGGGCACGATCCTGTCCGTGGCCGACGCCACCGCCGACGAGGTCGAGCGGGTCATCGCATCCGGAGGCCGGCTCGGCGACGTCACCCGTGCCGCCGTCGACGCGGCGCGCGCGGCCCTCGCCCGCACGCCCGAGCAGCTCCAGGTCCTCGCCGACGCCGGGGTGGTCGACGCCGGGGCGGCCGGCTACCTGCTCTTCGTCGAGGCCCTCGACCAGGTCGTCCACGAGCAGAGCGCACCCTCGCGCTACGCGGTCGACGACTTCACGCTCAACCCCTCGCTGGAGCGCCGGTCCGACTGGTCGACGCCCACCACCGCGACGGCGGGCTCCCACGGCGCCGATCGCGCCGGGTACGACGGGCCGGCCTACGAGGTGATGTACCTCGTCCACGACATGCCCGAGGAGGGGGTCGCCGAGCTGCGCCGCCGCCTCGACGAGATCGGCGACAGCGTCGTCGTCTCGACCGCCTGGGACGTGACCAACGTGCACGTGCACACCGACGACATCGGCGCGGCGCTCGAGGCCGGCCTGGCCCACGCGACTCCCCAGCGGGTGGCGGTGACCCTCCTCGAGACCGTCGACCGAGCGCCCCGGCTGGGGGTCTCGATTGTCGCCCTGCGCGCCGGGCCGGGCATCGGCGCGCGTCGTCGAGGA
>NZ_JBNFOF010000307.1:0-2070 GCF_057364645.1 Janibacter sp. CFPM2_SD2 | reverse complement strand
GCCCCCCGGTGGAGGTGGCGACGGTGAGGGCGACGCCGCCCGGCAGCCGGCCGGCAACCAGTGACGAGGGCGCCGAGCACCCCCGCGCACCGCGGCCCGCACGCCACCGGACGCGCCGCCGCCGGTCCCGTCCACCGAGCCACCGGCCGCCCCCTGTCGCAGGCTCCTCGACCTCGTCCCCGTCGATCCGTGCACTGCGTCCAAGGTCGTCCCCCTTCGTCATCGACATCGATGTCGGAACGTCTCATCCGATGCTCATTGATGTCGTTTGGTGCCGTTTGCTGTCGAACGACAGCAAACCATGGCAAACGGCACCTGGCAACAGGTCGGGCTGCGGTGCGCTGGAGGGCGACCTAGATTGGGCGCGTGCGCTGGGACCGGCTCTTCGACGACCTCGAGGCGCAGCTGGCTGCCCGGGCGCGGCTCGAGCTCGACGCCGAGGTCGCCGAGCGGACCCGCACCGAGCGTTCGAAGATCACCCTCGGTGAGCGGGTCGTCGGTGCCACCGGATCGGCTCTCGTCGTGCGGCTGCGCGGCGGCACGGTGGTCCGCGGGGTCCTCGAGGACAGTGGTGACGGCTGGCTGCTGCTCGTCGAGCAGACCGGCCGCCAGACGCTCGTCGCGACTGGCGCCGTCCTGGGCATCTCCGGGCTCCGGCGGCCCCGCGACGACACCCGCGCACGCCGGTTCGGCATCGGATCCGCGCTGCGAGGGATCAGCCGGGACCGCCGCGCGGTGGTCGTCGTCGACGTCGACGGTGGCACCGTGCAGGGCACGATCGATGCGGTGGGCGCCGACGCCTTCGAGATCACCGAGCACCCGGTGGACAGCCCGCGGCGGGCCGAGCACGTGCTGGGGGAGCGGGTCGTCCCCTTCGCGGCCGTCGCCCTCGTCGGGTCGGCCTGACCGATCAGGCCTCGCGGCCGCCCTTGGCGACGAACTCGCGGGTCTGCGCGTACATCCGCTCGATGTAGGCGTCGAGCTCGTCGACCTCGACCCGCCACTGCCCGCGGCCACCGACCTTGATCGCCGGCAGCTCACCGCTGCGCACGAGGGCATAGGCCTGTGCGGCGGAGACCCCGAGGACCTCGGAGACCTCGGTGAGCGGGACGAACTTGCGTGGCATGCGGACCAGTCTGCCACCGCCGAGGCGCACCTTCCCGCACCCCCTGTGGACAGCCGACGGGCGAGGTCGGCCCTCCCGGGGCATGATGCTGGCAGCCCGCCACCCCGAGCCGAAGGACCACCGTGAGCGCCCTGCCCACACCCACCGCGCGCCGTCTGACCAAGCCGTCGTGGAAGGACACCCGCCTGCTCGTCGGGATCCTGCTCGTGCTGCTCTCGATCGTCATCGGCGCCGTGGCCATGAGCGCGGCCGACGACCGCGTCGGCATGTGGGCCGCCGCCGGTCCGCTCACGCCGGGCCAGACGATCGAGGAGAGCGACCTCCAGCGGGTCGACGTCCAGCTCGGCGACGCCCAGGGCGACTACCTGATGTCCAACGAACGCCTGCCCAACGGCGCCGTCGTCGACCGCGAGGTCCGCGAGGGCGAGCTCGTGCCGCGCGCGGCGGTGGTCAACCCCACGGAGCTCGACGTGCAGCGGGTCGCAGTCCACGTCGACCCCGCCTACCTGAGCAACCTCGTCAAGGGGTCGCGGGTGACCGTCTTCACCGCCACCCCCCAGGCGAAGGGGGAGGACGCGCCGGCTGGCAGCGACGAGCCGGAGTACGAGGAGTTCATCCGTCGCGCCACGGTCCACGAGCTGCCGCGCAGCGGTGGCGTCATGAGCAGCGGGTCGCGCTCGTCGGTGATCATCGTCGTGCCGGCGGACAAGGTCACCGACCTGCTCTCCCGCGACACCCGGGACACCCCGATCCGCCTCGCGATCGAGGCCGGCAGCCCCGAGGCCCGCGACTGATGGCGACCACGGTCCTCACCGCCCTCGGCCACGACTGGGAGGGCCGCATGGTCGAGGTCGTCGGCCAGCTGCCCGGCGTCACCGTCGGTCGGCGCTGCGTCGACCTCGCCGACCTGCTCGCCGCCGCCTCCGCCGGACTGGGGCGACGTC
>NZ_JBNFOF010000306.1:0-2099 GCF_057364645.1 Janibacter sp. CFPM2_SD2 | reverse complement strand
CACACCGCCGACGAGCAGACCCATCCGTATCGCGCACGCCGTGTGGGCGATCGACGTCGCGACGAGCAGGGCCATGAGCAGCCGTCGCGGGCCACGCAGGAGCGGAGGCATCAGGACGCCAGCGCCCCGGCCGCCTCGACCTGCAGCAGCCCGAGCGCCGTCGCCGGCTCGCGCAGGTCGAAGTGCCGATGACCGGCACGGGCAGCGTCGCCCCCGCCTCGCGCGCAGCGAGCGGCGAGGAGGTGACCACACCGGAGACGGCCGCCGTGGTCAGCCCGGCACCGTCGAGCACCTGCAGACCGGCGACCGCACCGAGGGCGTCCTGCGAGGCGAAGACGACCCGGTCGACGCGGTCGTGGAAGGCGCCGTCCTGCAGCAGCCAGCGGGTCTCCTCCTGGTAGACCCCGTCCGCGACCTCGATGACGACGGCATCCGGGCCGGTGGCCACGAGCTCGTCGACCATGCGGACGAAGATCTCGCGGATGCGCTCGTGCCCCAGGCGGTAGGTCGTCGCGTGGCCGAAGTCGGTGAAGTCGAGGACCGTCGAGGCACCCGCGTCGCGGAACTGGTGAGGGTCGTTGCCCGCCCCGGTGCCGGTGGACTTGCCGGCGGCGACCTGCAGGCCCGCGCCCACGAGGCCGTTGACGATCGAGCCGAGCACCGTGGACTTGCCGGAGTTCATCGACGAGCCGAGGACGCGAACGACCGGCGGCCGGGCTGCAGCGGGCGCCAGCGGGCGCGGCGGCGCTCGTGCCCGACCCGAGCGGCGCGAAGCGGTCGAGGGTGACCCGCCCCTCGGCATCGGCGAGCAGGCCGAGCGGCTCCAGGCGGGTGGCCGTGTCGATGCTCGCGTGCTGCTCGAGCACCTGCGAGGCGAGGCCACCGCCGGCGACGAGGTCGGCCGGGGCGAGCGAGTCGGGCACGTGCGCGAGGAACTGGTCGGGGGCGTAGCGGTCGCCGTAGGCGACGAGGACCTCGCGGCCGGGGAAGAGCAACTGGCGACGGGAGACGGGGCTCTCGAGACGGGTGTGCTTGCCGATCTCGACGACCCGCGCGAGGACGACGTCACCGGCACGCGGGACGACGTCCGCGCCGTACTCGAGGTGGTAGCCGTCGGGGGCGGCGTCGACGGCCGCGGCGACGAAGCGGGTGGTGTAGGCCTTGAGCACCCGGCGCAGCCGCAGCGGGTCCAGCGCCTCCGTGTGGTGGCCGGGGGCCATCGCGGGGGTCGGGTCGAGGACGAGCGTCGTGGCCTCGCCGGTGCGGTCGGTGGTCGTCGTCATGATCGGCTCCTGTGCTCGTGTCCGGTGCTCGCAGGGTCCTGCGCTCACGAGAGACAGATCACCGCACCGGGGTGAAGCGGGCATGAGATCCGGATGAGGGTCCCTTCATCCGCCCTCATCCCGACGTGACGACCGCGGGTCCGTCGAGCACGGCGACATCGCCGTCTCGGTCGGTGCGCAGCACGCGCGACCCGTGGCGAGCTGCCCAGGCCAGGGCCGTCGGCGTGGGGTGGCCGTAGGTGTTGTCGGCGCCGACGCTGATGATCGCGACGGGTGCGACCACCGCGTCCATGAGCCCCTCGTCGACATTGCTCGACCCGTGGTGCGGCATCTTGAGCACGTCGAGGTCCTCTGCAGCGGCATTCATCCGAGGGTCGCGACGCAGCGCGAGCCGGATCGCGCTGCCGGCCTCGCGCTCGATGTCGCCGAGCAGCAGGGCACTGACGTCACCGACCTGCACGTGGAGCACGATGCTGCCGTTGTTGGCCGCGGACCCTCCGGCGACCGGCCGGTCCGGCCACCACGTCTCGGCCGTGACGTCGCCGAGCTGCCAGCTCTCGCCAGCGCGCAGGGTGCGCACCGGCGCCCCGTGCCGGTCGGCGATCTGGCGCACCTGCCGCACGGCCCAGGCGGGGTCCTCCACCGGCGAGACGAGCACCTGCCCGACCGCCCGGCCGTCCATCGCGGCGGCGAGGTCGCGACGTGGTCGTTCGTGGAAGTGGGTGAGCACCACCGCGTCAGCGTGCGCACACCGAGCCGGCGCAGGCAGCCGTCGATGCCGCCGCCCTCCGGGCCCGACGTCGACGACCACCGCCC
>NZ_JBNFOF010000305.1:0-2113 GCF_057364645.1 Janibacter sp. CFPM2_SD2 | reverse complement strand
AGGAGTGTGCGGACCTCGGCCGCGAGCTGGCGGCCGGTCCGCCCGCCGTGCTGGTCGTCGTCGCGACGCCCCGCCGACGCTCACCAGAGAAGGCGCCCGGGTCACCTGCAGCTGGACGCCGCTCCCTTCGCCGCGGAGCTGAGCAGGGCTGTGGCGCAGGCGGACTCGGCTGCGCTCGCCGCCCTCGACCCGGCCGTCTGCGACCGGCTCTGGATGCGCGGTCGACCGGCCCTGCAGGTGCTCGCCGCCGCGACCGACGGTCTGGCCGGCGAGCTCGTCGCGGACGAGGCCCCCTTCGGCGTGCAGTACCTGCTCGCCCGTTGGGCCTGAGGGGTCACAGCGGCTGGCCTGTGTCGCAGTCGATGTAGGTGAAGGTCTTGCCGCCCGGCGCGTAGCTGCGGCAGGGCGCGGCGTTGTTGGGACGGGGCTTGGGCACAGAGGTCGTCGGCTGGGGCGCGCTCGTCGTCCGCGGCGTCGGTGTGGGCGCGGGTGGCGGGGCTGCAGGTGTGGGCGTCGTCGTCGGCGCAGGCGGGGGCGCCGGCGTCGTTGGTGCCGACGGCTGCGGGGCCGGCGGAACACTCGTCGTCGGCCGTGACGCGGGCTTGGGCTTCGGCGTGGCGGAGGGTGAGGGCCGCGAGCTTGGGCTCGGCTTCGGGGTGGCCTTCCGCTTCTGCATGGTCTTTGGCTTCGGCGTGTGGCGCACGACGATCTTGCTGAGGCGGTTGATGGTCCGGGCGCGCTCGGTCGTGCCCATCAGGCGTGAGCCGAAGCTGTCCGGGTCGCGCAGGATGGTTCGCAGGGCGACAGCCTCCTTGTAGGCCGCCGCCCGATCGCCGTCCTCGACGGCCTGGTCCACCCGCTCGCTGCGGGCGGCGACGGTGCAGCCGTGCGCTGGGTCGAAGAGCCCGATCTCATTGCTCGAGGCCTGCTCGTGCGCCGCATCCACTTCCGCGCGATAGCGGAAGTTGGGCGCGATGTGCATCGGCACGGCGAGGCCGAGGCGCACGAGGTCGGCGTTGACGAAGCCGCGCCCGTCGTGGACGCCGCGCAGCTCACGGTCGTAGCGGTCCCGCCCGTCCTCGTCACGAGAGAGCTTGACCTCGCTGCCGACGGGCAGCCGCTCCCGGAGGTAGTCCGTGGCCTCCTCGGCGAGACACTCCGAGTCGGCACCCTGACGCCCCACCTCGGGGGTGTCGATGTTGAGCAGGCGGACCCGGTGGACGTCGCCTGAGTAGCGCACGTCGAGGGTGTCGCCGTCGACGATCTTGACCACCTCGGCGACACGGTCGTCCGGCTGGCGGACGGCGGCGGCGACAGTGAGGCCGCCGGCTGCGACAAAGGAGGCGGAGAGGAAGGCGGTGACCACGGCCGCAGTGCTGGGCATGGCTGCACCTTAGAGCCGTGACGCAATACCCGGTAGGGGTGTTTCTGTCCGGCGTGACACGGCGCCCCCGACGCCGGCTGAGGGGTCACACCTCGAGCTTGAAGCCCTCGTGCGTCGCGACGTAGCCGAGCCGCTCGTAGAAGCGGTGCGCCTCGGGGCGCCGCTTGTCGCTCGTCAGCTGCACGAGGGTCACGCCACGGGCGCGCGCTGGTCGTGGGCCCACTCCATGAGGGCACCGCCGAGGCCGCTGCCGCGGGTGCTCGAGTGGACCCGCACGCCCTCGACGATCATCCGCATCGCACCACCGCGGCTCAGGCCGGGCACGAAGGTCAGCTGCAGCGTGCCGACGGCGCGCCCTCCTCGTCGCGCACGATCGCGAGGAGCTGCTGCGGGTCGGCGTCGACCGCGTCGAAGGCCGCGAGATAGGGGGTCAGGTCCGTGCCCTCGCGGCCGGCGCCGATGACGTCGTCGCGCAGCAGTGCCGCGATGTCGGCGACGTCCTCGCGGGTGGCGCGGGTGACGACGACGTCGGCCGTCGCGGTGGTGATGCGGTCCATGGGTCTCCTCGGTGGTGCCGTCAGTGGCGGCGCGAGACGATCTCGACGACCTGCATGGCGCGGTCGGGCCCCGCGCCCAGCGCCTTGGCCCGGGCGAGGTACTCGCGGGCGGCGTCCTCGAGCAGCGACGTCGCGGCCGCGCTCGCGGGTCTGGCCGCGCAGCATGGTGATC
>NZ_JBNFOF010000304.1:0-2178 GCF_057364645.1 Janibacter sp. CFPM2_SD2 | reverse complement strand
CCGGGCGAAGGGGGCTCGTCCCGCGCCGACGACCGTGCCGCCGACCGCCGTGCTCACCGACGGCGCGACGTGGCGGCGGGCCGTCGCCGAGGCCAAGCGGCTGCGCCTGCCGCTGCACCGTGACCTGCCGAAGAACTGGGACGCCCTCGGCGCCGTCGCCGCCGTCCTCGACTCGCCGACGACGGCACCCGCAGCGCGCGGGTCATGGACGCCGGCAGCGCCCGCTACTCGCCGGTGCTGCCGTGGCTGCGGCTCTACGGTTTCGGTGCCGCGCCCGGCTCGCTCATCGGCATCAACCTCGAGTTCGGGTCGCAGGTGACCCGCGACGGGGTGGCCTTCCGCTACGGCGACGTCACCGACACGGGTCTGCCGACGGGCCACCTCGACGCGATCACGTGCATGTCGGTCATCGAGCACGGCGTGCCGCTCGAGGGCTTCGTCGCCGAGTCGGCGCGCCTCCTGCGCCCCGGTGGCGTGCTCGTCGTCTCGACCGACTACGACCAGGACCCGCCGGACACGACGGGCAAGGTCATCTACGGCTCGCAGGTGCACATCTTCTCGCCGGAGGAGATCCGCGAGCTCGTCGCGCTCGCCGACCGCCACGGTCTCGAGCTCGTCGGCACCGTCGACGACGCGACGCTGGCGCACAGCGAACGCCCGGTGCACTGGTCGAGGGTCGACCTCGACTACACCTTCATCCTGCTGACCTTCCGCAAGCGCTGACCAGACCGACCCGTGTCACCCTCTGCGCGCCCGCGTCACCGTTTGGGGTGACACGGGCCCGCGCGGGGTGACACGGGTCAGCGTGCACTCCTCGCGAGCAGCGAGCCGAGTGCCGACTCGTAGGCGGGCAGGTCCGCCGGTCGGTCGCTGAGGAGGCGGAAGATCGCCGCCCGCAGCATCGCCTGCCCGCGCCGACCGGTGGCCCACTCGTCCATGACGTGTGCGGGTGCGAGGGAGCGCATGACCGCGTCGAGCACCGCGACGGCCTGCGCCCACAGCGCCGGCCGCCAGTAGGGCGAGACGTCGATGACGACCGGGGCCCCCTGCGGGTCGAGCAGGACGTTGCCGGCAAGGTCGCCGTGGACGAGCTGCGCGGGCCCGAGGTCGGTGTCGTCACGGGCCGCGGCCAGGCGGGCGAGCAGGTCCCGGCCCTCTGCGTCGAGGGCGTCGTCGGGCAGCGGGCGCTCGCCGAAGGCCACCCGCTCGGCCACGGCCCAGCGTCCGACCGGCGGCTCGTCGGCGAGGGGCCACGGCGGTGACCGCCCGGGCCGGCAGGCTCCGCCGTGCAGCACGGCACCGACCGCGAGCGTGGCCGTGAGGTCGGTGAGCGGGAGGGTGCCGGGCTCGTAGCGCGTGGCGGCCCACCCGTCGACGACCCAGCTGCCGTCGCGCGCGGGCACCGGCATCGCGATCCGCAGGTCCCGGTGGTCCCGCCCGGGCCGGGTGTCGAGCTCGACGGCGAGCCGGGGCGAGCGGGTGGGCTGGAGCCGGTCCTGGACGCGCGGCTCGCGGCCGGGGAGAGGAGCAGGTCACCGGCGCGCACACTGCGGCCCTGCCCGCCGGCCACGGGCTCGAGGGCGCCCGGCACCGCGAACATGTCGAGCACGTGCTCGGTCGGTCGCATGGCCTCACGCTATGTCACCTGCGACCGGCACAATCGTCGGCGTGACCAGCCACCCCGACCCGACGACGCGGCGCCACCGCCCGCCCGCGCCCGTCGACCTCGGACTGGTGCTGCCCCCCTTCGTCCGGGGTGGCGGCGACCCGACGAGCCGACCGGGCGGGCCGCGACTGGTGGTTCGCGTGGACGACGCCGGCGGGCACGGTGACCCTGCTCCTGACGGACGAAGGGGGTGAGGTCGTCGCCTCGGCGTGGGGAGACGGTGCCGACTGGATCCTCGACCGGCTGCCGGACCTCGTCGGGGCGCGCGACGACCCGAGCGGCTTCGTCCCGCATCACGATCTCGTCGCGCGTGGGTGGCCGCGGCTGCGGACCTGGCGGGTCCCGGCCAACGGGCTCGTCGCCCAGATGCTCGTGTGTTCCGTCCTCGAGCAGAAGGTCACCGGCCGCGAGGCCTTCAGCAGCCAACGGCAGCTCGTGCGGCGCTTCGGCTCGCCGGCGCCCGGGCCGGGGGGAGGAGCTCGGTCTCGTCTGCCCGCCGACCGCCGCGGAGT
>NZ_JBNFOF010000303.1:0-2180 GCF_057364645.1 Janibacter sp. CFPM2_SD2 | reverse complement strand
TCGGCTGGGCGTGGCCGGTCGGGGCGTGCCCGCCCGGCGTGGCGGCCCCCTTCGACGCGCCGGAGGAGCAGTGGGGCGCCGGTCATCGCGGCATCGACCTGTCGACCGCGCGGGGCGCGCCGGTCACCGCGGTCGCCGACGGGGTGGTGACCCATCGGGGTCGGATCGCCGGTCGGGGCACGGTGAGCGTCACCCACGCCGACGGTGTGCGCAGCACCTACGAGCCGGTCGACGCCACGGTCTCGACGGGTGACCGGTTGGCGCGTGGCCAGCGGATCGGCACGATCGGGCCGGAGTCGGGGCACTGCGCTCCCACGGCCTGCCTCCACCTGGGTGCGCGTCGCGGGCCGACCTACCTCGACCCGATGACCTTCTTCGGTGCCCGCCGGGTGATCCTCCTGCCCGTCCCGTGAGCGCCTGCGCCGTGGTGCCGGGTCGAGGTGATCCCGACAGGCATCCGGTCGGTGACACCTCTACCCGCTCGCAGGGCTCAGGCGCGGGGGTGCGCCTGCTCGTAGCTGCGGCGCAGCCGGTCGAGCGAGACGTGGGTGTAGATCTGGGTCGTCGCGAGCGAGCTGTGGCCGAGGAGCTCCTGCACCATGCGCAGGTCGGCGCCGCCCTCGAGCAGGTGCGTCGCGGCCGAGTGGCGCAGCCCGTGCGGACCCACGTCGGGTGCGTCGGGCACGTGGGCGAGCAGGGAGTGGACGACCTCCCGGACCTGGCGCGGGTCGACCCGGCGGCCCCGACGGCCGAGGAAGGGCGCCGGGCCCGACCCCTCGACGACCACCCGGGGTCGTCCACGCTCCAGCCACTCGCCGAGAGCCTCGTCGGCGGGCGCGCCATAGGGCACCACGCGCTCCTTGCGACCCTTGCCGAGGACCCGCACGACCCGTCGACCGCGATCGAGGTCGTCGACGTCGAGGCCGGTGAGCTCGCTGACCCGGATCCCGCTCGCGTAGAGCAGCTCGAGCACGGCGCGGTTGCGCAGGTGGATCGGGTCCTCGTCGTCCGCGGCGACTGCCGCGACGTCGAGCACGGCACTCATGCCGTCGCGGGAGACGACGTCGGGCAGGGTGCGCTGCCGCTTGGGTGACGCCAGCCGCAGTGCGGGGTCCGTGGGGGTGCGGCCGGTGCGCGTCGTCCAGGCGAAGAAGGTGCGTACCGCGGCCGACCGGCGGGAGAGGGTCGCGCGGGCGGCGCCCCCCGAGGCGAGGCTGCCGAGCCAGGACCTCAGCTGCGCCAGCGTGACGTCGGCGAGCGCGTCGCTGCCGTCGTGGGCACACCACATGAGGCAGGCGCGCACGTCGCCCGCATAGGCCCTGATCGTGTGCTCCGATCGATCGCGCTCACGCAGCAGGTGCGCGGCGTAGGCATCGACGACCTCGCCGACCCACGCCGGGGTTGGCGCAGGCTCGGAGGTCGACGCAGTGCTCACTCCCCCACGGTGCCACGGTCTGACCCGCGCGTCCCGGAGGTCACGCCGTCCTCCATCGTCAGCGCCTCGGGCCGGGGCCGCGACGCCAGCCGCCGGTGTCGTCCTGCACCACCCACCCCTCGAGCGACATCTCCGCCAGGTCGGCGAGCACCTCCTCGAGCGGCACCACGAGCTCGATCGCGAGCTCGCCGACCGGGACTCCCCTGCGGCTGCTCAGCAGGTCGTGGATGCGGCGGTGCGGCGGCCGGAGCACGTCGAGGTCACGGGCCGGACCGAGGAGCTCGACCGGTTGGTCGACCTCCTCGCCCACGCGTCCGGCCAGGGCGAGCAGGTCCGCGGTGTCGGTGACCAGACTGCCGCGATGCTTCTGGATCCACTCGTGACAGCCCGCCGACGACATCTGGGTCACCGGACCGGGCACGACCCCGACGGGGCGGCGCATCGCCTCGGCCCAACCGGCGGTGTTGAGCGAGCCGGACCGCAGCCCCGCCTCGACGACGAGCGTCGCCTGCGACAGGGCAGCGATGATCCGGTTGCGCGAGAGGAAGCGGTGCCGCATGGCCACGGTCCCGATCGCGAGCTCGGTGATGACGACACCCTGCTCGGCGACGGCCTCGACGAGCCGCCGGTTGCCCTCCGGGTAGACCCGGTCGGGCCCGCACGGGAGCACGGCGATGGCCGGCCGTGCACGGCGAGCGCCCCCTGGTGGGCCGCGGCATCGATGCCGAAGGCCGCACCGGACACG
>NZ_JBNFOF010000302.1:0-2199 GCF_057364645.1 Janibacter sp. CFPM2_SD2 | reverse complement strand
CTGCGTCTGGGAGCGCGACTCGAGCCGGTCGGCGACCACGGCCACCCCGGCGACGGCGAGGAGCATCGCGGCGAGCACGAGCCCGACCCACGGGTCGACGAGGGCGGTGAGGGCGGCGGCGAGAACCCCGGCGAGCAGGGCCGACAGGGCCGGTACGGTGACCCGCACCGAGGCCTCGACGACGTCGGTCAAGTCGTCGACGACGCCGGTGAGCACCTCGGCCCGACCGCGCCGGCCCAGTCGCGCGGGCGTGAGCGGGATGAGCGCGGCATAGGTGCTCGTCCGCGCGTCGGCGAGATCGGCGAGCGCGGTGTCGTGGCTGCGCAGCCGCTCCCAGTAGCGGAAGACCGGCCGCGCCAGGCCGAAGGTGCGGACCGCGACGATCGCCGTGAGCAGCAGCATGATCTGCGGCCGCTGGTCGGCGCGGACGATGAGCCACCCGGACGTCGTCGTCAGGGCGATGCCGGCGGCGGTGGCGACCCCACCGAGCAGCCCGGCGACGACGAGCCCGCGGCTCAGGTGCAGCAGGCGGCCGGCAGCGGGTCGACGGGTGTCCGCGACCGATGGCGAAGGAGGAGTGCATCGGGTCATCGGGCCACCTCCGGCTGGCGCAGGGCGACGTGCTCGTCGGCGCGGGCGACGAGGTCGGGCTGGTGGGTCACGGCGATGACCGTGCGCTCCTTCGCGAGCCGGGCGATGACCTCGCCGAGGGTGGCGACGGAGTCGGCGTCGACGTGCGCGGTGACCTCGTCGAGCAGCAGCACGGGTGCGGGGGAGAGGATCGCGCGGGCGAGCACGAGTCGGGCGCGCTGCCCGGCCGACAGCCCAAAGCCGTCATCGCCGATCCGGGTCTCGAGCCCGTCGGGCAGCCCGGCGACGACGCCGTCCAGGCCGACCTCGCGCAGCACCCGCCACAGGTCCGCGGACTCCTGCGGGCCACCGATGGTCAGGTTGTCGCGCAGCGTGCCCGCGCCGAGGAAGGGGCGCTGCGTCACCATGTGCACCGGTCCGGCGACGACCTCGCCGCGGTCGGCGGTGCGGGTGCCGGCGATGACCTCGAGCAGCGTCGTCTTGCCGCACCCAGAGGGCCCGGTGACGACGGTGAGGCCGCGACCGGCGACGAGGTCGACACCGGTGAGGGTCGCCCCCTTCGCCCCGGGGTGGGTGTAGTCGACGCCCGTGACCGAGACGACCTCGCCCGTCGCAGACCCGCCGCCCGAACTCTGCAAAACCCTAGGGTCCTGCGAAGTTGTGGGGCTCGAACTCTGCAAAACCCTAGGGTTTTGCGAAGTTGTGGGGTCAGAGGGCGCCAGCTCGGCGAGGATCTCGTCGAGGGCGGCGGCGCCGTCGGCGGCGGCGTGGAACTCGGTGCCGACCCGCCGGATCGGCCAATAGGCCTCGGGCGCGAGGAGGATCGCGGTGAGCCCGACGAGCAGGTCCATCGACCCGTGCGTCAGGCGCAGGCCGACGACGACGCGACGATCGCCACCGAGATCGTCGCGAGCAGCTCGAGCGCCGCGGCGGACATGAAGGCCAGCCGCAGCGTGCGCATCGTCGCCCGCCGGTGCCGCTGGCTCACCTCGGCGATCGTCGCGGTCTGCCGCTCGGCGCGCCCGTAGGCGACGAGCGTCGGCAGCCCGCGCACGACGTCGAGGAAGTGCCCCGACAGGTCGGCGAGCGCACCCCACCGGCGCTCCGTGTCGGCCTGCGTCGTCGCACCGATGAGCGCCGCGAAGAGCGGCAGCAGCCACACCGTGCCGACGACGATCGCCGCGCTCGGCCAGTCGACGACGACGAGGCAGGCGATGGCGAGGGCCGGCACGACGGCGGCACCGACGAGGGCGGGCAGGTACCTCGCGACATAGGGCTCGACGGTGCTCGTGCCCTGCACCGCGAGCGTCAACGCCCCTGTGCGCGAAGGGAGTCCACGCTCACCACGCGCAGCCCAGGCCGCGAGCAGCTGCTCCCGCAGTCCGGTCGCCACCGCGGCGCCGGCCCGCGCCGCGACGGTCTCCGACAGGGCCCCGAGCAGGGCGCGGGCGGCGAAGAGCCCACCCGTCCACGCCAGCGGTGCGAGCAGGTCAGACCCACGCACGACCGCGACGACGAGGGACGCGAGGGCGAAGGCCGTCGCGATCGTCGCGATGCCCTGCGCGATGCCGATGGCTGCCAGGGGCGGCGACCGGCCGGCGGGTCGCC